>CALBVI010000465.1 GCA_937969395.1 uncultured Spongiibacteraceae bacterium
AAATCGATGCTTTGATGCTTGGATAGTTGTCAATTCCGCAGAAATAGCAGTGAAGCTTGCCCATCAATTTTCCACAAGTAGTCGTGAAATTAATCAGCAAGGTGACTTAGAAAAAACTCACATGCTGAACATTGTCATCTCATTTAGTTTTCTTCCAGTTTGTGTATGTTTTTTAGTCGCTAAATAGATCTTTATTTTATAAATACCCCTCCGTTTTTTTAACCTCCAAGTTTTAACGGCACTTTAAATTTTTGCCGATATTTTATCTTGGTGCCAATTTTTGTCGATAAAAACACGATTGGTCAACCAATAAACTGTAAATAGTATGAAATAAATTGCTTTTTGGTCTTATAAATCGGTTTAGTAATGTGTAAGAATAGACGTGCTTGTTACGAGTAGGAATACAAATTCAATTTATTAAGACGTTCAATTTATTAAACATAGTGGAGAAGAATAATGAAATGCACTAAAAGCTTTACAGCAGCTTTGCTATCGGCAACGGTGTTGCCTTTAGCGCAAACTGTTGCGGCTCAAGAAGTGATTGAAGAGATTGTTGTGTCTGGAATTCGCTCCAGTCTGGAAGCTGCAGCCGACCTAAAACGTAACGATGCTCGTATTGTCGATGCCATCGTTGCCGAAGACATTGGTAAGCTACCCGATAATAATATCGCTGAAGCTTTGCAACGCATCACGGGTGTATCATTAAAATCCGATTTTGGAGTGGGTGATAAAGTTTCGATCCGCGGTTTGTCAGAAAACCGTGTTGAGTTGAATGGTCGAACGACCACCGGTGATGATCGTGATGGTATGAGCTTGCAAGACTTTCCGTCTGCTTTTTTGAGCTCTGTTGAGGTAATTAAATCACCAACCGCTGATATGATCGAAGGTGCACTAGGTGGTACTGTTCGTATGAATACGATTCGGCCATTAGAGTTGGATGGGCTCACTATCGCGGGTTCCGCCGATTATGAATATGCTGACAAAACGGAAGAGTGGGCACCTATCCTCAATGGTTCAATCGGTAATGTTTGGGATCTTGATGACGGCGGTACATTCGGTTTTGTGGGTAATATCTCCTACCAAGATAGAACAATTCGTCAGGATAACGCTTTTGCGCGCTGGGAATTGTTTGATTTAGAAGATGAAGTTGGTTTTGAATCTAATGGTCCTAATGGACTATTCCAAGTGGCTAACCAACACACCATCGAGCAATATTTAGAAGAGCGTGAACGCACCGCAGTTAACCTCTCTTTCCAGTGGGCTCCAGCTTCAGAAAGAGCCAATGTTTATGTGGATTTAACCTCGACGGATAGGTCGGGCAGTCAGCGTGGTAATTCTATTATTGATAATGGTGACGTCCAGGATCGATCGGGCAACTACCGTGTCGATGGTGCGACACAGGATCAATACGGTGTGCTTTCAGGTTACGAGCAACAAACGTGGGCTATCCCTAAAGCTTATTTAGAGTTCCGAGAAACGGAATCGTTTTCTAGCGCCGCTGGTTTTGAGTTTGATGTATCAGAATCAATATCGATTTCAGGTGAATTTGCTGACGTATCATCTGAAAGCATTACCCCAGATAGCCACTTCAATTTGCGCGGCGTCAATCAGGCAAACTTAGATGCCTATGTTGCAACACTAACGCCTGGTGATGATCACTCCGGCTATTTTGATGCTGGTAACAATAGCGACCCTATTGAAGCTGGCGGGCAAGGGCTTAGAAATTGGTATGATCAAACGTTCACTTTGGGTAGCGGCGTACCATCGGTGGTAACTTCGGATTCGGTGATTACTAATCCTTGGACCAACCCTGCCAACCTAGCGCTTCGTCAATATGAATACCAATTGCGCGAAACGACTAACGATGAAACTGCAGTTCGCTTTGATGTTGATTGGTCAGAAGCCTTTGGTATCGAAGCTATATCATCATTGAAAGCAGGTATCCGCGTAACCGAAAATGATTTCAAACTGACTGAAAGTGAGTTTGATACCGGAAGCAACCTTTATAAGGATACATTTGATGATGTAACCGGTCTTCCTGCAACTGTATTTGCTGATGATTTCTTAGCGCAGTTTCCAGGCACGTTTACAGAATTCAACCACCCGAACTCGTTTAATCAACACGGTGTTGGTGCCAACGATATGCTTACGTATTTGATTTATGATGATCTCGATAATCCTGAAACAACATTTAATCGGGTTATGCAGGCTTTTGACGGGACTAATAATTATAGGTCGGGGACTTTGGCAGAGAATATGTCTGTTACCGACGGCCTTTATCGTGAAATTAGTGAATCAACTGCAGCGGCCTATATCTCTGCGGAACTTGATTTCGATATCATTCGTGCCGTTATTGGTGCGCGTTATGTTGAAACAGATATTGATTCGACAACCATTGTCGATGGTGAGTTTGTTACCGGTAATAACAAGTATGACGATATCTTGCCAAGCCTTAATATTTCCTACGACCTCTCGGATCAAACTATGCTTCGTTTTGCTGCGGCAAAAGTTA
>CALBVI010000466.1 GCA_937969395.1 uncultured Spongiibacteraceae bacterium
CTGTCACTCCCTCGCCACACCATCCGCTTGGGGCTAAAGGTGTTGCCGAATCTCCCCACGTTGGCAGTATTCCCTGCTTCACGTCTGCGGTGTCTGATGCCTTTGCGCATTTAGGTGTCACTCATATGGATATGCCACACACGGCCTATCGAGTATGGCAGCAGATCAATGAGTTAAAGATACCCGACTCCGAGGTTTCCAGTAATACACAGGCGATGATGCAGGCGGCCAAGGATAGCTTTGTACCGCAAGTACTAGATGATCCATCGATAGTGGCCAGCGCGGTTAAAAAGGCTTCTGACACTATCGTCGAAAGTGATGACGGCATGTCCGTACACAAAGAATTTAGTATTAAGGCTCCCGCCGACGATGGTTGGACAATTATTCAAGATATTCCCCTGTTGTCTGAATGCTTTCCTGGCGGCCGAGTAACAGAAAAACAGGACGACAATAATTATATTGCTGTTGTCGAAATTTCTGTTGGCCCAGTCACCATGAGATTCAACGGCAAAATTACTATTGAAAAAATGGATCATAGTTCTCGCATTATAGAGCTAACCGGTAGTGGTCAGGATTCAAAGGGGACATCGTCAGCTGAGATGAATTTGACCGCACAAATTATTGCTACCGAGCAGGGCTTTGATCTCATCGGTGATTCCACTTTTGTCGTGCGTGGCAAGCTCGCAACGTTTGGTGGCCGGATGATTGGGCAAGTTGCTGATCAGTTACTCAACCAGTTTGGTGTTCGCTATGAAAATCATGTGTTGGCGATTGGCAGCGACAGCGAGGCCGAAGCGGCAAGAGCGCGATTAGAGCAGCAACCGAAAAGTATGAATGCATTTAGTTTTGGTTTCTCGTTACTCATTAATATGGTGAAGAGTTTATTTCGCAGGAAAAAATAATGAGCAATGAAAGCTCTGCTGAACAGGTTTTTAATGCGCAAGGCATTTGCAATAGCCTAAAAGGTGTCGGCTATTTAGCGTCGCCAGATTTAGGTTTTAGCTTGTCACTGATGTACCGCTTAAACCGTCCGTTATTGCTCGAAGGTGAAGCTGGCGTGGGTAAAACCTCGCTGGCAAAATCTCTTAGCAAAACCTACGGCTCTAAGTTAATCCGCTTGCAGTGTCACGAAGGCTTGAACGTTAATCAAAGTGTTTATGAATGGAATTACCAGCGTCAGCTACTCAGTATTAAATTATTGGAAGGCCATCCCGTTGATACCATTGAGGATGAAATTTACTCAGAGAAATATTTATTAGAACGGCCATTGCTAGAAGCGATACGTCAGCCTGAAGCCCCGATATTATTGATTGATGAAATTGACCGAGCTGACGATGAGTTTGAAGCTTTTTTACTGGAAGTGTTAGGTGAATTTCAAATCACCATTCCGGAGTTTGGCTCGATTAAGGCGCTCTCAAAACCACGCGTCATTTTAACTTCAAATGGCACCCGTGAATTAAGTGACGCCCTGCGCCGACGCTGTTTATATAATTATATTGACTATCCGAGCCTTGAGGAGGAGCTGCATATTATTCGTATGCAATTACCTACTATGGATATCGAACTGGCCTCTCAACTCGTCCGCTTTATTAAAAAGCTACGCAACATGCAGCTGCGCAAAGTTCCCGGTGTTGCAGAAACTCTCGACTGGGCTGAGGCGTTAATGTGTCTGGGTTTTCGCAGTCTGGATGAGGATCTTGTTAGTTTGCAGTCCTCTTTGGTTTGCTTATTAAAATACCAAGAAGATCGTGATGAGATTGACTCGCTATCGTTAAAGAAATTAGTGGGTTCGGCGCTATGAGTTCCACTGAATATGCTCAGTTTGATCGCAGACAGTTACACCTTATGCAGGAAAAACTAGCGCTGTTTATTCGTCATCTAGCTCCGCAGGGATTTCATATCGATGTTGATTCGCAAGTTATTGCACAGCAACTTCTCGCCAGCAATGATTTTAGTGATAGGCAGCATTTGCAACATTCGCTGCGTACTTTGTTGTGCAAAAACGCTCAGCAATGGCGTGACTTTGATCAGCTTTATTGCGATTTCTGGTTGCGTAAACCCAAAATGGCACTGGTTAAACGCTCGCCTCAGCCAACAAAAACGTCGATAAAAGCCACTCAAGAAAGCGATTTAAAAAATAGCGGTAAGCAAAAGGCTGAGCCCAATAAGTCGCAAAGCAACGCTACGGCCAGTCAGTCTCATGCTGATGTAGCCTCAGCTAAAGAGGTGAATGAAATTGTTGATTTTGCTTTTTTAGATGATGAAGAAATGTTGCGGCAGTTTTCTGATAGCTGTCGTCATTTGGTGAAATTACTGGCGAGAAAATTACGTAAAACAGTTAAGTCATCTAAGGGTGAGCGCATTGACCTCAGGCAAAGCATACAGCGCAATCTTAAAAATGGCGGTAACCTAATTGAATTGGTATGGCTGAATAAACCCAAGGTGTTGCCACGTTTTACTCTGCTGATTGATGTTAGCCGTTCAATGTCCGGTTATAGCGATGCCTTTCTTATCTTCGCTTTGGCGCTGGTTAAAGAGCTGCCTGAAACCCGCGTATTTATTTTCAATACCAAGCT
>CALBVI010000467.1 GCA_937969395.1 uncultured Spongiibacteraceae bacterium
AACCGCATTTATTGAAACAATGGTAAAAGAAGGGGGTAAGCCCTGGAACGATTCAGTGGTGGAATTTGATCGTGCCCTACAGGGAGTCAAAATTGCCATTGCTGAGGTGGCTGGGCATGTTGGCTCCTCCATTCCCTTGGGCTATCAAGCGAGTTCCTCCGAAAGGCTGGCAACAACCCGTGTCTTCCCTCGCGGTGTGGTACTAGCCTTCAGTGCCTTTAATCACCCCTTAAATCTTATCATTCACCAAATAATCCCAGCCTTTGCAACGGGTTGTCCCTGCATCGTAAAACCTGCAGCTGATACACCGGTAAGCTGTTCATTGTTAGTGGATGCGATGCACGCCGTCGGTATTCCTCAGGAATATATACAAATCGTGGTGACCTCAAATATTGAGATTGCCAGCATGTTGGTTGAGAGTAAGAAAATCGCATTCTTTAGCTTTATAGGGTCGGCAAAAGTTGGCTGGATGCTTCGCTCCAAATTACAACCAGGTGTTAGATGTGCTCTTGAACATGGCGGCGTTGCCCCCTGTATTGTTTCGTCAAATGCAGACTTGACGCTAGCCGTTAACTCACTGTTAAAAGGCGCGTTTTACCATGCCGGCCAGGTATGCGTTTCCACACAGCGTATTTATATTGAGGAATCTATTTTCAATGAATTTACTGAGCTTTTGAAAGAAGGCGCTCAATCATTACGTGTCGGTAATGCGCTCGATGAAAATACGGCGGTAGGGCCGTTGATTCGCAAGGCAGAAGTTAAAAGAGTGCAAGCCTGGGTAGACGAAGCCATTTCGGAAGGCGCTGAGTGTGTTGTCGGCGGTAAAGCCATTGACGAGCACTTTTTCCCTCCCACTATCCTACTGAACCCGTCTCATGAGTCGAAGGTGAGCCAGCAAGAAATCTTTGGCCCCGTCGTATGCTTGTATTCCTATAAGGATTTCGAAGCTGCGTTGGCGTTGGCCAATCATGATGACTTTGCTTTTCAATCGGCAATATTTTCGCGAGACCTGAACGAGATTTTACGAGCTTATGAGGTGATCGAGGCCTCTGCATTAATGGTCAATGATCACACCGCGTTTCGAGATGATGTGATGCCATTTGCAGGCTTGAAATCCTCAGGCTTGGGTGTTGGGGGAATTCCCTATTCGATAGAAGAAATGCAATACGAAAAAATGCTGGTACTTAAATAATCAGAGCTAAAGATTTCAGCTCCCAAACAAGCAATAGGATCATAAAAATGAAAGCATCAGATTTGATGGTGAAATGTTTAGAAGAAGAAGGTATTGAATATATTTTCGGTGTCCCAGGTGAAGAAAATGCCGACTTTATGATGAGTCTTGAGCATTCGAAAAAAATACGCTTTATTCTCACCCGGCACGAACAAGGCGCTGCTTTTATGGCAGAGATATACGGTCGTTTAACAGGCACACCGGCAGCCTGTTTAGCCACATTGGGGCCAGGGGCAACTAATCTAATCACAGGTGTTGCTGATGCAAATATGGATAGAGCACCAATGTTAGTGCTTACCGGGCAGGGGAGTACATCTCGTTTACATAAAGAATCCCATCAAATTATGGATGTGGTTAAGATGTTCGAGCCTGTGACCAAATGGGCAACCACGGTTCTTAATGCCGATACTATTCCTGAAATCGTACGCAAGTCAGTGCGTATAGCGCGCAGCGAAAAACCCGGCGCGGTCTTAATTGAATTACCGGAAGATGTCGCTAAACATGAGACCAGTGCAAAGCCTATGCAACCTATTCGTTTTCGACGTGCAGTTGCCAGCGATGAAATGATAGCGTCTGCCGTAGAAAAAATTAAGCAGGCTAAGCGCCCAGTCATTCTGGCAGGTAACGGCTGTGTTCGAAAACGTGCGTCAGAGCTATTGCGCAAGCTGGCGCGCAGCACAGGTATCGGCGTATTAAATACTTTTATGGCGAAAGGCGCTGTCGATCACGAAGAAGCGCATTGTTTATATACCATTGGTTTGGGTTCAAAGGATATTGGAACCTTCGCTATAGATGAAGCGGACTTAGTCATTTCTATCGGATTCGACATGGTTGAATATCATCCAACACTATGGAATTCTAATAGTGATAAATCGATCGTGCATATTGATTTTACTTCGGCAGAAATTGACCAGCATTATCATCCTGAAATTGAATTGATCGGTGATATTGCACACTCGCTTGAAGGACTAATAAGTGCTTTTGAAGGCGAAAATAACGACTTCGATTTGTCACAACAGCTCAGCACCCGCAAAGCTATGCAAGAGGAAATCGAGCGTTATAAGGATGACCGAACCGAAGGTATTATAAAGCCCCAAAAAGTATTATGTGATGCCCAAAGAGTATTCGGTGACGACGGTTTACTATTGTCCGATGTGGGAGCACACAAAATGTGGATTGCTCGGCATTACCATTGTAAAACCCCTAACGGTTGTTTAATTCCCAATGGCTTTTGCTCTATGGGTTTCGCCTTACCTGGGGCTATTGCCGCAAGCATGGTCGATCCTGACCGCAAGATAATGGGAATTGCTGGTGACGCTGGGTTTTTAATGAATGTTCAAGAAATGGAAACTGCAGCGAGGTTGAACAGCAATATCACTATGATGGTATGGGAAGACAAAGCTTACGGTCTCATTGCCTGGAAACAATGGGCTGAATTCGGTAAACATACTGATTTAGCCTTTACCAACCCGAAGTGGGAAATGTTAGCCGATGCCTTTTCTTGGCACTATCAGGGCGTGAATAATAGTGTGGATTTACACGCAGCGATGGAAACGGCCGCTGAACATAAGGGCCCCAGCTTGATTGTTGTACCTATTGATTATGACGAGAACAAAAAGCTAACCGAACGCTTAGGTGAGCTTACTTGTTCCATTTAGACACTAAGCTACACCAGACCAAGCGTGAAAAGCGGTGACATTATGACATCACTTTTCCCGCTTGTTAGGTCAATTACTCATCGTCATCTTCAGCAATTGACTAAAGCGATCAGTATAGAAATTGGTCGATATGGATTTGTTTTCCAATTATGATCACATAACGCCAAATCGGTATTAATGACCGAGAGGAATTTGGGGCTATAATTTTACCATCCATATTAAAACAGCCGTCGGGGAGTGGAGGCTAATAATGGGTTCTGCTCTCACTTGACTAGATAAGTGAGATTAATTCGATAACTAATCTATGTGGAAATAAAATGAATAAAAAAATAGTAGCTTTATGGTTTTTTAAACTGGTTCTAGCGGGATTATATCTCATGATGGCCCTTCCTAAATTTGCTGGTAATGACATTACTATTCATATATTCAGCACTCTAGGAATAGAACCTTGGGGGAGATATTTTACCGGTATCGTTGAGCTGAGTGTGTTTGTCTTAATACTGACCCCTGCAACCGCAATCTACGGCATCATCATGTCGTTAGGTGTTTTGGGCGGAGCAATATTATTACATCTCACGGTACTTGGGATTGTCGTACAAAATACAATGGGTACCGTCAATGACGGTGGTGAAATATTTACCACCGCATTAATAATGTTAGGCCTGACATTTGTAAACCTATACCTTAATCGCCGAAGTATTCCTATCATTGGCAATAAGTAGGCGCACCAGTCAGCATGCCATAGTGCTACATATCCCTAGCAGTGATGATAGTAATTCTCATGCTGTTTATCCAAGGGCCTTATTGAGCTATCAGGGTTATCTAATAAACCCTCGTAGCTCAATGCTAATCAACAGTATTGTTAGAGGAATAACATGACATTTTTCAAACTACTTACGATAGTCACATTATTAACTCCGTTTCTAGCTCAGGCCCAATTAGAAGGTGTTACCTATAACTGGGAAGAGAAGAAAAACAAAAGCGATATTACTGTTTCAACAAGTACCGTAGAAGGCTCCCCGTTTAAAGCTGTGCGCGGTGAAATGCTTGTAAAAGCGAGTGTCGCCAGCTTATTCGCATTAGTAAACGATATGCCGGCCTGTTCCAGTTGGGCTGCAATGTGCAAAGAATCAAGAGTGGAGAAACGGATATCTGATTCAGAAACCTATGTTTACGTCTATAACGACATTCCATTTCCTGTCAGCGATCGTGATGTGTATACCCATGTTGTTTGGACACGAGACCCAGAAACCGAACGTGTTTCAATGACAAGTACAGCAAGCGAAGGTGGAACGGCAAAAACGAAAGCGGTAAGAATCCAGAATGCAGTTTCACAATGGCACTTCACACCTAACGCCGATGGCACAACTAAAGTAGAGAACTTCGCACACATCGATCCTAATGGTCCAACGCCTGCTTGGGTTACTAATATGATGTTGGTCGATGCCCCCTACAAAACCATGGTCAAAATGCGAGAAATTGTTGAGTCTGGCGCTTATGCTGATGCCGTCATACCGATAGATTAATGGCGGGACTGTCATAATATACAAGAGCTATGTTTTGAGTCGCCCCACAAGGCTCACATATATCTTTCTAGGGAGAGTGCAAGAAAAGAGGTGTACGAGGACGTTTTTAACACTTCTTTTTATTTGAATACCATCTTGCACCTGGTGCAGCACTCATGCCATGAAGCAGGGCCGAAATCCAAACGGCGTTGATTGCGATAACCAGTACTGGCTCAGCGTAGGAATGATTAATATCACCGACGATCAATAGCGCAAACAACGCGGTTGCTAAGCCTCTCGGACCAAACCAGCCAAAAAACAACCGAGTTATAGGGGGCGCATCAGTACCCATTAGGCTAATCCAAATTGATAGCGGCCTGATAACAAATAAGCTTAAACCAATCAATATTGCCATGGGTAAAGTCAATGCACTTAAAGCTTCAGGCAATAAGACAATACCAATCAATAAAAATGATCCCCAAACCAGAATTTGCCCCTCACTCTCGACAAACTCACTTACATGTTTCACTCTTTCTTTTACAACATGACCGAATGCAAGCCCGGCACAAAACGCAGCGATAAAACCATTACCATCAACCATGTTTGCAGCTAGGTAGGCCAATATAGCTATTGCAATGGCAGCGATACCTTCGAACTGAGTGTCGGTAAGCCCACGATTCACGCTCTTGAGTAGCGCTTTACCTCCCAGCCAACCCACTAATACACCAATAGCCGGCCCTAAAATCAATTGTTGCGCAGTAAATATCAGAAAATTGCCGTTATGCTCTCCTTCAATTGTCGCCAGCGTGCAAGCAAAAAACAACACGACCGGAAGAGCCAAACCATCATTTAATCCGCTCTCGACAGTTAGCGTTCGACGTTCTTCAATAGGAACAGATTTATTACTAACGACTGCCTGACCTAGTGCCGCATCAGTCGGTGCTAAAATTGAAGCTACTAAGGCGGCGGCGAAAACCGACCAGCTAGGAAACAGCATGCTGGCGGCAACAGAACACATTAAAATGGCCAACGGCAATCCAATTAACAACATTCTTTTGGGCCATAAGTAACGTTTTTTGAGTGCGTTAAAGTCCGTTAAGCTAGCATCTGCGAACAGCAAAATAATAAGCGCTGCCTCAGCGACTATATGCAGTAACTCTTCAGAATGCTCCGAAGGGACAACACCACCCAAGCTAATAACATAACCTAGCGCCAAAAATATCATCGGCGATGTGAGCATCGTTGAAGACAAACGCTTCGCAGTTAACGCATAAATAACCACGCTCAACATGACAATTAAAAGAGCTACTTGCATATATTTATTCCATGGATGAAATGATGGCGTGGTTTGTCGATTGCCCGTTAGGTATTAGACTTAACCAAAGCACTCTTTCTTACATAAAAGCTAAATTAATTACATAAGCAAAAGCATAGGTTTGAGTAACGGTAATAACCTTATTTAAATTAAGTGAATCATTTAACATATGTCCTATAATGGTATTTATAGGACATATGATCTAAGATGAGTTCATGAAAACGCCTCCAAATGACCTAAAAAATACACTTCAAAATACAGCGAGTAAGCAATCGTCTGGCGAAGACGGGGTAAAAAAGCGTTCCGATCACCAACCATTGCTAAAGAACCAGACTCCGATCGTCCAATCCTTATCAACAACGCGTAAGCGGAGTCATCAAGAGAAGATATTTGCCTATCGTGATCGCTGTCTTGTATTACTCCAGCCGCATTTGACTCAAGAGTTAGTCATTAAATTTGATGAACGCTCTCAACAAAGCTTGTTTTCTATGCCAGAAAACACAGAGATAGCCCGCTACAGTGATTTGGCGGCTTATGCGCAATTTTGTTCTGATCATCATTACTTAGCGTTACCTGCTAGTGACACTACTGTCGAGCGCTATATTGATCACTTAGTTTCTCTACGTCGTAAACGCTCAACCTTAGATCGGCATATGGCGAGTCTAATTTATTGGAATAATGTTCTTGATCTAGATAATCCAACGGCGACTTTTTCCATCAGCTCACGCTGGAATCGCGCGAAGCGACAAACCAATCGTACTACCGTACAAGCTGAAGGGCTTCGCTTCTCACATTTACAGCAAGCATTACAGGTATTTCAGCCTGATATTTTGCGAGACTGCGCCGATGTGGCATTACTTTTTGTCGCTTTTGATACCTTGTGTCGCCGCAGTGAATTAGTGCGATTTGACTGGTCGAATTTAGCGCCAGACCCTAGCGATGGCAGCGGCCTACTACATTTAAACTACAGCAAAACGGACCAAGAAGGCGAAGGACAGTGGCTGTATTTATCAGCAACCTCAATGCGAGTGCTCAATCATTGGCAACGTATTGCCAATCTTAACAGTGGCGCGATATTTCGCGGTGTCGATTCCGGTAATCGATTAAACCAACAGCTGAGTGAAAAAGGTGTAGAGCGAGCCTTTAAAAGAATTGCTAAACGATTGGGTTTTAGTCCGCGTTTATTTTCTGGACACTCAACTCGCGTCGGCGCGGCGCAGGAAATGGTCGAAGCCAATATTGATACTGCAGGTATTTTACTGGCGGGGCGTTGGAGTGATACACGTATGATTACTCGCTATGCAAAAAAACTAAATGCTAAACATTCAGGCGCTGCTACCCTAGCTGCGCATTTGGGAACTCGCGATCCTGAAGCCTTACAAGAATTAAACTCAGACAAATCCTTATCGGTCACTGGGTTTCTGGCTCCACTAAAGCGTTAGATTGCAAAACACAACTAACATAACACCTAAGCAGTATCTATAAGCCAGTGAGCAGCTCCATGAAGTGCAGGATTCTCTACATTCACAAGGTACACCGGTATACTTTTCATTAAAGTTTCATGACTGCCTTTTTGATAAACACTCTAGGAAAGGAGTATTTGGAAGTAATTCAGCAATTCGCGGCAATATGCCTCCGGTTAAATAAAGTCCGCCTTGGGCACCCATTGTCAAAACAATATCTCCGGCTGTTCTGCCTAATATCTTGCAAAACATAGAGACAGCTTCTACACAGCTAGTTTAACTTCCATTGAGAGAACGTCCGCAGGTGAAATGAGCTGAGGCTGATCGCCGTTAATTTGAGAAATAGCCCTATAAATAGTTACTAATCCTGGGCCAATAATAACTCGAGCAGCATGAGGATTTAGCACACCCGGGTGTAAATTCAACAACTCAGAATTTTGGAGATAAGGCGTCGAATAAGCTTGAGCACCAAAATAATTAATGACCTCAAGTCGTTCGAATTTAAATGTTTTTCGTAGCTTTTCAATTGAAAATTTCCAATTTAAATTTGTCATTACAAATTCGTCGCAATGCACTGGCCCCGCTATAGCTATGCAAGCAGACTTTGGACGCTAACCTCTAACCTCTGAAAGATATTTCTCCAGAACTTGTTCGAAATTATTACATGCATAAGTTATTTGTCATCAGTAGAAATGCCGCTTTCTTCTACAAAATCCGTTACTAAACCAAATCGTGCGTTGGTGCCGCCAATATCGGCAACCAAAAAAGGAAATAGAGAATTATTTATATTCATTACTGACAACTCTTACGGTATATAAACAAAAAGAGATTACGTTTTCGCTTCGCTTAACGTTTGTCTCGAACCGCTAATGCCAAAGTAGCAAATATAGACATAGCAAAGCAGCGGTAAAACAAACGCTAACTGAATACCAAATAGATCAGCTAGAAAACCCTGCGCCAACGGAATAATCGCTCCACCGACAATGGCCAAGCACAGGATGCCAGATCCTTCACTGGTTCTATCGCTTAAGCCCATCAGAGCCAAACTAAAAATAACCGGAAACATAATAGAATTGAAAAGCCCTACTAATAGCATTGACCACATCGCTACGTTTCCAGAAGTAACAATAGCAACAAAAATTAACATGGCCGCAACGCCAGCATTAAAAGCGAGAATCTTTCTCCCCGATATTTTTTGCATAACGGCTGCGCCTATAAAGCGACCGACCATAGCTCCAGCCCAATAATAGGCAATATAATTCGCCGCTTCGGTCTCCTCCAAGCCAGTGATAAAATCTTGCCCCATAAAACTCACTAAAAAACTGCCAATAGAAACTTCTGCACCAACATAAAGAAAAATTGCTATAGCACCTAAACTTAGATGTCTGTATC
>CALBVI010000468.1 GCA_937969395.1 uncultured Spongiibacteraceae bacterium
TATCACGCTTTAGCTATCTAGGTGGCAGTAACTGCCGGAGTACAGATGAAGAATTTTATATTAAGGCCGACGGTATGGAAGTAAATCTAGAAGATTTAAAGGTAATGGTAATCGATGACAGTAAAACGATTCGCCGTACGGCGGAGACTTTGCTGCAAAAAGAAGGTTGCCAAGTAGTGACCGCTACCGATGGTTTTGATGCTTTGGCTAAGATTGCTGATAGTAAGCCGGACATTATTTTTGTCGATATCATGATGCCTAGACTCGATGGTTATCAGACGTGTGCCTTGATTAAGAACAATAGTGAGTTCAAAGGTACCCCAGTCATTATGTTATCCAGCAAGGACGGTTTATTTGATAAGGCGAAAGGCAGAATAGTGGGGTCCGATCAGTATTTAACTAAGCCGTTTAGTAAAAATGAATTACTGGGTGCGATTCAAGCTCACGTAAGCACCGCTAAGTAATAGTTAATCACACAAACGTCGCGACTCATTGGGATTTTGATAGGTGCAAGATGAGCTTAACTATATGTTTTTTGTGACGGTGGTTCTTAATAACAATAACGGACGCATAGAGGCGTTTTGAAACGGAGGGAGTATGGCTAGAGTTTTGATTGTTGACGATTCGCCAACAGAAACACATAAGATGACGACTATATTGGAAAAGCATAGTCATGAGGTTATCACCGCAGTGAGTGGTGAAGAGGGTGTTGCCAAAGCTAAGGAGACCCTACCGGATGTTGTATTAATGGATATTGTCATGCCTGGCCTTAATGGTTTTCAGGCTACTCGCCAGTTAAGTAAGCACGGTACTACCAGTCATATCCCCGTTATTATCGTTACCACTAAAGATCAGGAGACCGATCGGTTGTGGGGACAGCGCCAAGGTGCAAAGGGTTATCTAACAAAGCCAATCGAGGATAATACTTTGATGAGCGCTATATCTGATGTGTTGGCTGGCTAACTATGCAAAAGTTGATTGCAGCTGTGATCGGGAGTTTAAATGAGTGAGCAAGTAGAGCCTTTTGCTGCGCTGTTAGATATCGCGCAACGTAGTGTTGCCAATGCTGCTGGCCTGCCTGCTCAGGTTGACATTAAGCCCCACTGGTCAGGCATTGGTTTTATGCTTGGCGGTCAGCGTTTTGTAGCACCTATGGGTGAGATTGCTGAAATCCTAGTTCAGCCTCCAGCAACACGTTTACCGGGCGTCCAAGCTTGGGTCCGGGGAGTTTCTAATGTTCGAGGTCGTTTATTGCCTTTAATCGACTTAGAGCGCTTTTTTGGTGGGACGCTGGGAAATCGTAAAAATCGTCGAGTGTTAGCAATGGAACTGGGCGATTTATACAGCGGTTTAATTGTTAGCGAAGTCTACGGTATGCAACATATCCCAGTTGATTGTTTTTCAGATCAGGTACCCAGTGAAGTTGAAGGTTTCAAAGCATTTTTAGCTGGCTCATATCAACATAATAATATGACGTGGTCAGTATTTAGTCCGTTTAAGTTGGCGCAAAATTCAGAGTTTTACAACGCAGCAGCAAATTAAGTCTGCGCTGTTCTGTCGTGCTTAAGCAATTAGGCACAGGTTTAAAGCAGATAGATTTTAAGTAGATAGATTTTAGGTAAATAAGTTTTAAGTAAAAATTAAGTAGTTATTAGATCGATGGCCTTTTTATAAATTTGTATTTAATCAGTAGATTTTACAGCTGGGAGTTTCGAGCATGAATGCTAAAACACAACGGGTGAAGTTACCCACTAACCGAGCGATAAGCTTCTTACTTGTCTTAATGATTCTTGGAATCGTGGGCGCTGGTTGGAATGCTTATATCGTGTTTAAAGATGCGGAGCACGATGCGCGTTATCTAGAACTGTCCGGTGAGTTGCGGGTACTTGCGCAGCAGATTTCGACCAGTTCGCGACAGGCAACAGCGGGCGAGGCGGATGCGTTTGATTCGTTAGCGACTTCAAGTGGCGCATTTAATCAGACCATTGGTCTATTGCGAAACGGTAGTGCTGCATTGCCATCGCCACGAGACATGCTGGGCGGCGAGCTAGATGAGCTGAACACCCTGTGGCTTAAAGTTAACGAGGCTTCCACGACGATCGTTGATAACCGTGAGAGAATTTTGTTCTTGCATGAAGTTGCAAAAACACTGAATGACTCGATCCCAGAACTCCAGGCCGAATATAACAACGTTGTGGAAATCTTACTGGAAAATGAAGCGCCTTCTGATCAAGTGGCGGTAGCACAGCGTCAATCGTGGTTAGCGGAACGTATCGCACGAAATGTCGATAAGATGTTACAAGGTAATGATGCTGCGCAAGATGCGGCAGATCAGTTTAACCTCGATGCGAGTTTATTTGGATCGGTACTAGACGGCATGTTAAACGGTAACCGTGCTATGCGTATCTCTCAAGTAACCGATGAAGATGCAAAGGTTTCGTTAGAAGAAATTAGCCAGTTGTTTGAATTTGTAAACGGTTCGGTAGATGAGATTTTTCAAGCTTCACCTGATCTACTAAAAGCACGTCAAGCGGCTGAAGATATTATTGTTGATTCGCCGTTAGTGATGGAATCAACCAGTACCTTATCTGAAAGCATCGGTACTCTTGAGGGTGATCGTCCCTTCTCTGCTTTTACCGCTCTGGCCTTTGTTGGTGTTGCGCTTTTCTCTCTAGCCATGATTGGTATCTTAAACTTTCGTAATACGCAGTACCGCTTACGCGAAACTGGTGAGATGAATGAACGAAATCAGAACGCGATTTTGCGTTTACTGGATGAGCTAGCAGATTTGGCGGATGGTGATTTGACCACCACGGCAACGGTAACTGAGGATTTCACCGGTGCAATTGCTGACTCTATTAATTTCACGATTGATCAATTGAGAAT
>CALBVI010000469.1 GCA_937969395.1 uncultured Spongiibacteraceae bacterium
AAAAGCGACAATGCCATAATTAGCCAACATACTAATAACAGCGTAACCACCTTTGCAGCGACGATGAACGCCAGCTACGGCTTGAAAAATATCACTTGGACTTGGCTTTAATTTACCTAAGCGCTGCAGCTCATGAGCAAAAACATTTAATAACACTTCAGAATCTGAATCAGTATTAAGGTGCCGTAAATCCGATTTGAATAACTCTTGACTCAACTGCTCAGTGTTCGTCAGATTTCCGTTATGAGCTAAGCTAATACCGTATGGTGAATTAACATAAAAAGGTTGCGCCAATGCAGGACTTGAACTGCCGGCTGTTGGGTAGCGAACATGGCCGATACCTACATTACCTTGCAATAATTGCATGTGCCGAGTACGAAACACGTCCTTAACTAAACCATTGCCTTTACGCTGGTTTAGCCGGCCGTTATGCCATGTCACAATACCTGCAGCATCTTGCCCACGATGCTGTAATACCGTTAAGGCATCATATAATTCTTGGTTTACACTGGATTTAGCTACTATACCAACTATGCCGCACATCGATTAAACCTCAAATAAACATAGACTTATTAAGTGCCGCCCTGACACCCTAAGATCTAACAACACTGCTATTTATTTCCATTCCTGCGGAAATATAAAAAATCATCTATTCACTATTACAAATACTAAGAGCTGCAAGTAACAAGACCGCTTGCAGCCACTAAAACACATCTATTCTTAAAGTAATCCAGTCACAAAATTTACGATGACATTAAAAGTATCTATCGACCACTGCTCAACCAATAAAAAATGTGGAATCAATAATGATTGCTGCCACCAAATATCCTGCTCAACCGGAAAACCCATCGGCAATAGAATCAGCAACGCCATAATAATAATGCCACCACGAATGACCCCAAAAACCATACCAAACAAGCGATCAGTACCGCGAAGCCCAGTGATCTTTACCAATTCACCGATCAAATGCTTAACCATTGCACCGACGATAAAAGTCGCCACAAACAATGCACTATAGGAAATCATATATCTAAGAGAAGCGGATTGAACGGTATCTTGTAACAGCACGGCCAAACGTTCATGAAATGCGACAGCAACAAAAAAAGCCAGTCCCCAAATCGCTAATGAAATAGCCTCTTTAACAAAGCCACGAGTAATACTAATTAAGCTGGAAACGCCAATAATGGCAATAATTGTCCAATCAGCCCAATTCATTGAAAGCCTATTAAATAAGGTGGTCGCACGGAGGCGTAATGAGCGCGAATTCTACCAGAGCCAAACAACTACTCCAACAACGATCTACCGAATAAGCCAATCGTTTATCTCAATAAGGCAATTGGCATTAGGGCTTAAAGGAAACGACGAGAGAATTGACCTTAAACTTTTTATCAATAAGCCGCTTATCTTCTAATAAAGGTTGTTTGCTTAGGCGTGGACCAATAAACACCCGTGTTGCAAAACCGTCAGCAGTTGTAACTTTGCGGGTATAGGCTTTATAGCCTTGTTTTTGAAGCTCTAGCTTGAGTTCGTTGGCGTTATTTTCTTGGCCAAAACTAGCAACCTGTAAAACCCAAGAAACAGGTATACCGCGATCATCTAAGGTTGGCTTTTCATTTGCGACAGGAACATCGGCATCTTTTTCTGTCGTTGAAGCAATAGCTGTGTTTAAAGCTGTAGTTGGCGCTGTAGTTGACGTTATAGCCGGCGCCGGATCTTCTTCTACCTCAGGCTTAACATCTGTAGGCCTATTACTGATATCAGAAGCTATTTCGTCAGCGTTTGCCACAACAGACTCAATCTCAGCATCGGGAACAGGGGCTATATTTTTAGGTCTCGCTGGCTGCTCTATCGAGAATTTCTCGAAAACTGGCATAGGAGGAATTTGAGAGCGGCGATCCACGACAGGATTACTGACATCAGAGAATACAATAGGCCACGCAATTAACGCCAAACAAGTAAGCACCACTGCACCAACTAAACGCTGTCGAAAACCTTCATTCATTACCTATTTCCTCTACGTTACCAATGACAGCTAACTCAGCCAAAAGATTATGCTGTTTATTATTCATAAGTTTCAGCGTTTCAGCAACGGTAAAGAACGAACCAAAGACAATAAGACAGTCGCTCTCCTTCATTGACGAAAGCGCATCAAATAAACCCTTCTCAACGGTTGAATATACGGACACAGCGCTATTCTCAGCAGACTCAAACTTACTCGTTAATGATTGGCAAATTACTTCGGCAAGGTTTTGCGCAGACTTAGCACGGGGGTTTCCAATAAGATCAGCCACAAACCAACGATCAAAGCTTGTTGATAAAGCCTCTACAACACCTGCCGTATCTTTATCTTCCATCATTGCGCATAGCGCTAAACAATGACCTTCTATCTTTAGCTGCGATAGATTATTGGCTAAATTAAATGCAGCCGCGGGATTATGAGCAACATCTAAAATTACCTGTCTGCCAGCAACATCAACAGGTTGGAACCTTCCCATAAACGTCAAAGACGCTAGCTGGTCAACCAATAGCGTTTTCGTTTTTTGTGCAAACGACGATGGCAGCAATTGAAACGCCTGCAATGCCGCAGCAATACTTCCCAAAGGTAAGGAAGGTAGTTTCAAATCGTTGATAATGATTTTAATTTTATCGCTATTAACACCCTGCCATGACGCCACATTATCATTGTCGGTCAATTTAAAATCACGACCATTGAGTAACAGGTTAGCCGACAATGACTGAGCCACATCAATAATACTTTTTGGTGGGTTTAAATCTGCACAAATTGCCACTCGATTGGGTCGAAAAATGCCGGCTTTTTCGAAGCCAATACTTTCACGGTCAGAACCTAACCAATCGACATGATCAATATCAATACTGGTGACGATAGCGATATCGGGGTCAATGATATTAACCGCGTCTAATCGGCCACCTAAACCGACCTCCAATAACACAACATCGAGATTAGCACGCTGACAAATATCCAATGCTGCTAAGGTGCTAAATTCAAAATAGGTAAGCGAGGTTGTTTCTCTTGCCTGATCGATACGTTTAAATGAATCAGCAATTGTATGATCAGCAACAGGCTCACCATTAATATTGATACGCTCGTTATAACGAAGAAGATGCGGAGAAGTATAACTACCAACTCGAAGACCGGATCGAGTTAATAGATGATTTAATACTGAAACGCAGGAGCCTTTGCCATTGGTACCAGCAATAGTAATCACTGTAGGAGAGTCGCTGTCGTTATAGTCTAGCTTCAAACGACCTGCGACTTCACTAACACGATCAAGACCTAAATCGATTTCTGAAGGGTGGAAAGATTCCAACCACTCCAACCACGCCTGCAACGACTGAAAACGCATTAATAATTAAGCGATTAAGCAGCTGGGCGATGACAAAGCTTCAGCAAAATATTCGATAAGGTATCACGCATATTTTTACGATGGATAATCATATCAATAGCACCGTGCTCAAGTAGGAACTCACTGCGCTGAAAGCCCGGTGGTAATTTTTGTCTAATGGTTTGTTCAATAATTTGCGGGCCAGCGAAACCTGCCCGTGCAGCGGGTTCAGCAACATTTATGTCACCTAATAATGCCAAACTAGCAGAAACACCACCATAAATAGGGTCAGTCATTACCGAAACGTAAGGAACGCCATTCTGTTTTAAACGTTCCAATACAGCACTGGTTTTTGCCATTTGCATTAAAGAAATTAATGCTTCCTGCATACGTGCACCACCTGAAGCGGAAAAACAAACAAAGGGGATATTTTCTTTCAATGCAAGATTAGCTGCTTGAGTAAATTTCTCACCAACCGCATAACCCATAGAACCGCCATGGAAGTTAAATTCAAAAGCCACAACAACCATTGGCTGACCTTTAACCGTACCACGCATAGCAATCAAAGCATCTTTTTCACCGGTTGCTTTTTGCGCGGTAGATAAACGATCTTTATATTTTTTCTTATCTTTAAATTTAAGTCTATCAATCGGTTCAATTTCAGAAAAAACTTCTTCGCGATTACTTTCATCTAAGAAAATGTCTAAACGTCGACGAGCGCCCATACGCATATGGTGTTCGCACTTTGGACAGACATGAAAATTCTTTTCTAGCTCAGGGCGATACAAAACAGCATCGCACTTAACACATTTTTTCCAAAGACCTTCAGGGACGCTTGCACGGCGTTCCTGAGTTTCAGTACGACCGATGGTAGGA
>CALBVI010000470.1 GCA_937969395.1 uncultured Spongiibacteraceae bacterium
GTTTAAATTGCACGGATTATTTTCCTTCCTTCACGTCAACCTTACGATCACCATGAAGCACATCAACTAATTTAATGGTTTCCTGCTCTAAGTTGACGACAATGCCATCAATGCGACGAAGAAAATGGCGATGCATAATCAATGCAGGAATAGCAACACTTAAACCTGAGGCAGTGGTGATTAAGGCCTCCGAAATCCCCCCAGCTAATACGCCGGCATTACCCGTTCCCTGCAACATAATGGCTGTAAATACTTTAATCATACCAATAACAGTACCCAGTAAACCCAGCAGAGGCGCGACCGCAGCAATCGTCCCAAGTGTATTCAGATAACGTTCTAACTCATGGATAACGTGACTAGCAGCCTCTTGAATACTTTCTTTCATGACATCACGCCCATGCCGCGAGTTACTTAACCCCGCCGCTAAAATACGACCCAAAGGTGATGACGCTTTTAGCTCGCGCAACTTATCCGCATCCAACTGATTGTTTTTTATCCATCCCCACACCTGCGCCAATAAATGCTTAGGTGCCACCTTCTCAGGATTTAATGCTAGATAACGCTCAATGCAAATGGCTGCAGCGGCAATAGAAGATAAGATAATAGGCAGCATTAACCAACCACCAGATTTAAGCATTTCGAACACTAAGAACCCCTTATTGACTTAAAACATTGATTTAAAAACTAGACTGACAGCCAATGAATTTAAAGATCTAAATAATACGCGGCAACTTCATTAAGTCATTGAGCCAACGCTTACACCATTGTTATTTTATAGCGGCTTATTATACGCAGGACGCAACGTATGCCTATACCTATCCACCACTTATCGCCAATACCCCAGCATTGAATCTCTATAATGCGTAACATTTTGCAATTTACCCTCAGCAACGCTAAAAGTAATTGCACCGGCCTCAGCAGTATAATGTAGCTGAGCAGCTGTTTTTCGGTATCGAGCAACAACATCTGACCGCGGATGATTAAATTGATTGCGGTAGCCACTTGAAAAAACAACATGTTCGGCACCCACAGTATCAACAAAACCCTGGGTTGAAGATGTCGCGCTGCCGTGATGAGGCGCAACTAAGATGTTGGCGGCTAAATCATCTGGCATAGCCGCAATCAACTTACGCTCAACCTTAGCCTCAATATCACCCGGCAATAAAAATTGAACGTCGCCGCTGCTAACTTTCACAACACAGGACTGATTATTAGCACTCAGAGACTTATGACTGCCATCTAATTGCTCAGCGTCAGGATAAATAAACTCAAACTGAATCCCATCCCAAGACCAGCCAGCGCCATGTTCACACTGCTTGCTAGAAGGTAATATATAATTTAACTTTTCACCGTAAGCTATTGATTTTATAAAAATATCTTTAGATAGGTGGTCGTAGCCACCGATATGATCATTATCACCATGACTTAGTATCAAATTATCTAATACTGAAATACCACGATGGCGTAACAGAGGAATAACTGCAGAGCTCGCCGCACTAAAACTATCACCATATGACGGCCCAGTATCGAGCAATACATTGTGATGCTGAGTTTCTATTAATACTGACAAGCCCTGACCAACATCAATCACCGTAAGCCGCAAATCACCGACCGCCATAGCCGCTGGTCGATATACAAACAATGGAAGCATTAACACTACCGCCAACCAACGCACCGGCATACCACGCGGCAGCAACATAATACCCACAGCCAACACACTTAACAATTGCACCGCGATAGGCAGACCCCGAATATATAGCGCCCCCTGATCAATGGCAGCATCTAGCCATTGAATATAACTAAGGCAGTATGTAATCAGCACATCCAAGTACTGCCACAAGTAAAAGCTTATCTCTTTATTGATAACCAGCATTAGCCCTGCTATCAAATTGAACGGAACAACGATAAGGCTAAAAATGGGAATCAACACTAGATTAGCCAAGGGCGATAACAGACTAACCTGCCCTAACAAACTAGCGAGCACAGGCATCAGGCCCACAAATACAAGGTACTGACTTAACAACGATTTCTGCCAACGTTGATTTTTTTGTCGCCGACCAAC
This sequence comes from uncultured Spongiibacteraceae bacterium, assembly GCA_937969395.1. Lineage (GTDB taxonomy): Bacteria > Pseudomonadota > Gammaproteobacteria > Pseudomonadales > Dasaniaceae > Oceanicoccus. The sequence continues at coordinate 2,063 of CALBVI010000470.1, forward strand.
AGAACCGTAAAAAATAAAAGCAACAGCGCAGAATGACAGCCAAAAAGACACGCTAAAAGGAGCCAGCGGATCGATAAGCAGACATAACAAAAGCGCAATGATTAATGCTTCGCTGGCAGCGATATGACGATAGGCAATCAACGCTGACATCCAGACAAACACCATGATTAGTGCACGCTGTGTCGGCAGCGAGAAACCGGCCGCGGCGGCGTAAATCACAGCTAGAGTAATCGCTAAAAATGCTCCCCAATGATCGGCATTTGAGCGCATCGCTAACTGGGCAAACCTGCGACCGATAACAAAACCAAGCGAACTTAAAAAACCGACGTGCAAACCTGAAATAACCATTAGATGACTAATACCAGTACGTGAAAACAACTCCCACTGCGCACTATCAATGCCACTCTTATCACCGATTAATAAGGCTTTAATAATATTTTTATTAATTAACACCCCACCACTTTGATCTATTTTATTAGCGATTAAACTACGAACACGATCAACACTAAAACGTACCGCCCCCAACGGCATATTCTCAGCTGAATTACGTACATAGCCGGTAGCACTATAACCCCTCGCTATTAGCCACGTTTGATAATCAAACCCGCCCGGATTGGCAAAACCCATAGGCTTCTTTAGCCGTACTGTTATTTGCCAGCGCTGCCCCGACTCAACCGGTTCGTCTCGATACCATTTAAGGCGTAATTTATTGATCCCATCAATACACTGCTGTTCAGTAACTGATAATACGCCGGATATACAAAGTGGGCTTTCGGGGCTGAAATCAAACTGATGAAAAACCTGTTTATTACGATAATGAGCAACCGGCAAACCAACGACTACACCGCTAACTTGCAAATCAATACCCTGCCACTCATCGGGCAACTGCTCGCTCAGTAATTGCTGCCCATAACTCGTTGCCCAACATAGGCCCAATACAAGACCAATAACAGGCCTCGCCCAATTGCAGTAAAAAGCAATAACAACGGACAACAAAAACAGAACAGACAATTCAACAAAGGAAGGAAGCACTGGCAGAAAACTAACCGCAGCGATACCAATAGAAAGCGATAACATCCATATACGCATTTTTCATCAATCCTTGACAAAAATGATTCACAAAAACTCACCGCAGAGCGATAGAGTTGCTATTTATTTACGTGCATAATACCCGCCCTCTTGCGAGGTTAAGTACATGCGACTACTTTAAAACCAGTTGCACCACATATACAAAACAGCAAGTCGTTCAGGATCTTAACAACTCTATGGCACGTAAATTCTTAAAACGCCTTCTGCCAGACCCTGACTGGATAAAAAAGCACCGATCCCTGCGATTATTAGACAGCTGGTTGCATGAACCCAACCTCTGGCACCTCAATCGGCAATCTGTTTCACTGGCTGCGTTTATTGGGGTATTTATAGCGTTTATCCCCCTGCCAACACAAATGATCATCGCTGCCTTGCTGGCCATTTTCTTTCGGGCCAACCTACCTATTTCCGTCTGCCTAGTATGGATCACAAACCCGCTAACCATAGCGCCAATTTTCTTTTTATCCTATAAAGTAGGCGCCGCGAT
>CALBVI010000471.1 GCA_937969395.1 uncultured Spongiibacteraceae bacterium
CATGGTATTAGTATTAACAATGGTTACCTTTATTGGTGAAGCGATTCGTGAAGCGTTTGACCCTAAAAAATATACTGTGTATGAATAACGGGAGTTTAACTGTGAATAAATATTGTGCGTTAGCGTTAGTTGTTTTTACCATGCTCGTAACAGCATGTAGTGACAAAACAGAAAATGAAAACGCAGAGCAGGCGGTTGAAAAACCGATTGTTCAGAAGACTTATGAGACCAGTGTATTGCAAGAAGATCTTGAGTGGTTGACGAATAATGATGCCCCTGTTTTTGCGTCACCGGATGCAAAAAAAGGCGGTGTATTTCGTGATTATATGCTGAGCTTTCCATTAACGTTGAGGACTGCTGGGCCAGACTCGAATACTGGCCTGTTTAGTTATTTACGAACTTCTCAGCCTGGTTTAGTAGAGTTGCACCCTAACACAGAGGAGTTGTTACCAGCGCTGGCTACTCATTGGGCCTATTCTGAAGATTTAAGAACGATATATTACAAGCTGAATGTAAAAGCGCAGTGGTCAGATGGCTTACCTATAACTGCCGATGACTATTTATATACTTTAGATTTTATGCGTTCAGAACACATTGTCTCACCTTGGTATAATAATCATTATACCAATGAAATAGTGTCTGTTAAAAAATATGATGATTACACGATAAGTATAACTGGTGCGACGGAACGAGTTGGTATTGAATTACATTATCATAACGGAATAGCTCCAACACCGAGGCATTTTCACAAGCTAGATGAAAATTGGGTACGAGAGTATAATTGGAAGGTTGCACCAGTGCCCGGAGCTTACTCTATCAGTAAAGTTGAAAAGGGAAAATATGTTGAATTTTCTCGCAATAAAAACTGGTGGGGTAGTGAGCTAAAATATTATAAAAATCGTTTTAATGTCGATACTATTAGATTAAGTGTGATTCGTGATGTTGAGACAGCTTATCGGCACTTCTTACGCCAAGAACTAGATACACACATTCTTACGCTTCCTTCTTTTTGGCATGATAAAACAAGCGATGATGTTTATACTAAAGGTTATGTCAATCGTATTTGGTTTTATAACGATGTACGGCAGTCTCCTACAGGCCTCTATTTAAATTTAGATAAAGAGCCGTTTTCTGATATTAATGTTCGTAAGGGATTTACGCATAGTATAAATATCGAAAAAATGATTGATACGGTTTTACGCGGAGATTATCTTCGGTTACACAATGTTACCAGTGGTCACGGTGAATATACTGATGAAACAATTAAAGCAAGAGAATTTGATTTGGAAAAAGCAGAGCATTATTTTTCTTTAGCCGGTTGGGATGAGCGAGGTCCTGATGGAATCCGGATTAAAGACGATCAACGTATGTCTGTTAATGTTGTCTATAGTGCCGATGTACATACTGCTCGATTGGTTGTATTAAAGGAGGAAGCTAAAAAAGCAGGTGTTGAATTACAATTAAATTTAGTTGACAGTTCAGCGAGGGTAAAAATGATGTTGGAGAAAAAGCATCAAGTTGCTTGGGCCGCATTGAGTACAGGTTTTAGGCCGCAATATTGGGGGATGTTCCATTCCGAAAATGCTCATAAAGCTCAAACAACAAATATAAGTAATGTTGATGATACCGACTTGGATGAGATGATTATGGCATATCGCTCATCAAAAAAAGTGAGTGAGAGAAAATCTTTAGCAAAAAAAATACAGAATAAAATTCACGATATTTCCTCTTTTGTGCCTTCTTATCAAGTCCCTTATGTTCGCCATGCTTATTGGCCCTGGATAAAACTTCCGGAATGGCACGGCACACGTACTTCGGAGGATTTATTTAGTCCCGTGGAGCTTAGTTTATTCTGGATTGATGAAGCCGAAAAAGAACGCATTAACCAAGCTATGGATTCAGGCGAAACCTTTGAGCCATCAATTATTATTGATGAAACCTACAAAGTTAATTGATTATTTATTGTGGATAATACGATTCTAAATGTTAATAACTTAGTCACCTGTTTTGATGGTGATGAAGGCCGTATTACGGTATTAGATAATATTAGTTTCTCTCTTAAGCGAGGCGAGACCTTAGGTTTAGTCGGCGAGTCAGGTAGCGGTAAAAGTGTTGCGGCATTGTCTATTTTACGCTTGTTGCCAAAGCCGGCAGGGAAAATAATAGCAGGTAGTATTGAGTTAGATGGGCAAGATATTCTAAAGCTACCCATCGAACAAATGCACAAAATTCGTGGCTTTAAAGTGGCGATGATATTTCAAGAACCGATGACAGCGTTAAATCCTGTACAGCGTATCGGCCGACAATTAGCAGAAGTTTATGAAATACATTTTAAAGATAAGACCGTAGAAGATATTCGCATTGAAAGTATTCGTTTATTAGAAAAAGTAGGCATTGCTGATGCTGAGAAACGATTAAGCGAATACCCACATCAATTATCTGGGGGGTTACGTCAGCGGGTAATGATTGCTATGGCGTTAGCTTGCGACCCCGATGTATTAATTGCTGATGAACCAACAACAGCTTTAGATGTAACCACGCAAAATCAGATTTTAAATTTAATGCGTGAATTACAAGCTGAACACAATATGGCAATTATTTTTGTGACACATGATTTAGCGGTAGTTGCTGAAATGTGTGATCGCGTTCTTGTTATGTACGCAGGGCGTTTAGCTGAAGAAGCAAACGTTGAAGATTTATTTGAAAAACCAAAGCATCCTTATACCAAAGGATTACTGCAGTCTATCCCTCGTTTAGATTCACCGAGCAAAGTACCGCTACAAGTTATAGAAGGCGTTGTTCCTAGCTTGAATGATTTGCCGGTAGGCTGCCGTTTTCAATCACGCTGTATTCATAAAACCGTAGAGTGTGAAGAAATATTACCTGAAATGGAGTCGGTCAGCAGTGATCATAAAGTAGCTTGCATACATTGGGAAAAATTAGCACAGTGACTAAGCCCTTATT
>CALBVI010000472.1 GCA_937969395.1 uncultured Spongiibacteraceae bacterium
AATTCACATGAAGTTTTTGTTACTGATTCTGTCGCGCAGCATATTTTAGTGATTAGCATGGATGAAATGGAAATCGTCGGTGATATCGAACTAGACTTCGTACCTTCTTTAATCACTTGGGTTGGTATTGCTGAAGACCACAGTCACGATGAATAGATCTTAAAACGTTCTCTCTTGTTGTGGGGGTTGTCGCGGCCCCTGCAACTTTTTTAATGATAGTAAAATGTTCTTGTTGTTTAACATTCTACTGATTTTATTTGATAATCGAAGTCACCAATGAATATTTGGTAAGTTAACAAAATATTGCCTAACGTGAGTTAGGCAATCGGTCAAAATGAAAGTCATTTTTTAATGGCTAATGATTTTCCACTGACGTTATCTTTCGATGGTACTTAATTAGCAAAAGCACAATTTAAGACTGGCTGCTTCCGTACCGAAGAATCCCGCAAACTCACCAATGATATTATCCCTAACACCAAAAGCCAAAATGAACTCGGCTCAGGTACCGTCGCGATTGGTAGATCTAAAACATTGTTATTAGATTCAGGGTTACTACCAGCCGCACCCGGTGTGCCAATATCACCATCACCGTATTGCTCAGTTAAGGCGGTTAATTGGAATTCGCTGCCGTTCCACTCAGCGCTATTACCAGCAGCGCCAAATAAGCTGCCGTTGTCGTAGAGTAGGCTGGCGATGACGATGCCCTCATAAGTTAAGATGATTTCATCCTCGCTGTTGCCTAGGGTGAAATTACTGTATTGATAATCGACAACTAAGCCGCCATTACTATTAGTGTTTGCGTCACGGCCAAAAATAAAATAACTATTGCTGTTTAGGTAAAGGGGACTGCTGCTTGTTACTTGATGTTGATTGGAACCATTGTCGCTGAGAATCAAGCCACTCAAATCAATCGTTTCAATACTGCTGTTATAGATTTCAAACCACTCGCCATTGCTGTCGTTAACACTACTTGGGTTTGCCATGACTTCGGTGATGATTAAATCACCGGCTATAAGTGATGCTAAACTTGAATTGGCGCTGAGGGCTAAATAGCTAAGGGCAAGTATTTGAATGATAGTGGTGTAGGGCTTATACCCTGAAATGACGTTTTTCATAGTAATAATCCTTTATTAGTTATGTTCGCTAATCCGTGCGACATAGGGTGTTGGTGCTGTTTTGAATCTGCGGCCAGATGAAAGCTGGGTAGCTAATCATTGGTAAGTTGACTATATATCGTCCAGGATAAATGGCAATAAAAAAGGCCCTTAAAAAGGGCCTTTTTTATTAATAAATAATGTTTTTAATGGAGGTCTAACTTGTGGATGCCGGAGACGCCGGTAAAACCATCCCAGTTGTCGGTCCTGCCTTCTCGCCAACCGGTTAGCCAGTTTTGTCTGACTTCACCTACATCGTGTGGGCAGTTTTCTTTGTGTCGTCCACTTATTCCTGCTTGGTAGCCTTTCTGGAATGCTCTTTCTGATAAATCACGTTTCTGTCTTCTCATGAATCAAACCTCAATAATCGGTATTATTGTTAATGCTTTAGAAAATGTGGCATTAACCTACTTTTTGTTTAAGTTGTTGATGAAAATTAAGCCGTGCTGCAGAACTCCTTTTGGTATATATCCGTTATACGGTTATTGATAGTGATGTTGGCAGGCTGGTGGTAGAATCGCGCGCCACAACCTGAACTCTTATATAAGCAAATCTTTGCGGAGCTGTCGACTAAAGATTTGTATAATATTGTATATTTTTGATGTTGTTGTGAGAGCTAAATAAAAGTCTTTAAAAAACAATTGCTTAGCAGTGGTTAAAATACGTTTATATTGCTCTTTTATTGATCAGTTGAGTTTTAAGCACAATACGGTCTATGCGGCCGTTCTAACGTTACTATTTCGAGGTTCGTTTTTAATGTCACAACTTTATCGCTTTTTTGCGACTTGCCCTAAAGGTCTTGAATCACTGTTACTTGATGAATTATCAAGTTTGGGCGCAGAGAAGGTTAAAGAGACGGTAGCTGGGGTATATTTTGACGGCCCAGTGTTAATGGCCTACCGCGCCTGTTTGTGGAGTCGTTTGGCGAATAGGGTGCTGATGCCTTTAATTAATGTTCGCTGTGATACTGCTGAGGAGCTATACAACGCTGTTAAAACCATTGAGTGGTCAGAACATATGAGTGTTGATGGCAGCTTTGCCATTGATTTTAGTGGTGCCTTAAGAGATATCAATCACAGTCACTTTGGCGCTTTGAAAACCAAAGATGCTATTGCCGACTACTTTACTGAGTCCTGCGAACGCCGACCTGATGTCGATATTAAAACCCCTGATTTACGCGTTAATGTGCGAGCAGCTAAAGGTATGCTGGTTGTTAGCGTCGATTTATCGGGGGAGAGTCTGCACCGTCGTGGCTATAGGCTCAGTGGTGGTGCTGCGCCATTGAAAGAGAATTTGGCGGCGGCTATTTTGTTGCGGGCTGACTGGCCGGGAGTTGCTGCTAGAGGCGGTGCTTTAATCGATCCGATGTGTGGTTCCGGGACCTTGTTGGTTGAAGCGGCATTGATGACGGGCAATATTGCGCCAGGTTTATTTCGCGAGCACTGGGGTTTTGACCGCTGGTTGCAACATGATGCGCAGGGTTGGGCTGCATTAGTCGATGAGGCTGAAGAATTTGAGCAAGCGGCAAAGACACGTCAGTGGCCAGAAATTCGAGGCTATGATGCCAGTCCAAAAGCGATTGATTTTGCGCAGGAGAATATTGATCGCGCGGGCCTTAATGGTGTCGTTAGGGTGTTGCGTAAAGAGTTGTCACGATTTACTAAGCCGACACATGCAGAGCTGAACTATGGGCTGGTGGTAACTAATCCGCCTTACGGCGAGCGCTTGGGTGAAGAGGATTCGTTAATCCATTTGTATCGCTATTTAGGTCAGCGTTTAAAAGAGCAGTTTGTTGGCTGGAAGGCGAGTGTGTTTACCGGTAATCCAGATTTGGGTAAGCAGATGGGTTTGCGCAGTAATAAACAGTTTCAATTATTTAATGGCGCGATTCCCAGTAAATTATTGAATTTTGATATCGGTGAAAAAGCCTTTGTTCACGATAGCAGTCGTACTATTGATGCACCGATTTTGCCACCGTCAATGGATGATTTAAGCGAAGGTGCAAAAATGTTTGCTAACCGCTTAAAGAAAAACAAAAAAAATCTGTCTAAGTGGATCAAGCAAACTGAAGCCAGTTGTTATCGTTTATACGATGCTGATATGCCGGAGTATAGTGTCGCCGTCGATTACTATGAGGGTTGGATTCATGTGGCAGAATATTCTGCGCCATCAAAAGTTGACCCAGCTGCGGCAGAAAAAAGATTAGAAGAAGTGATGAAGGCGATCCCTGTTGCGTTAGAAGTACAGCCAAAATATGTGGTGTTAAAGCAGCGCAATAAACAGAAAGGCACAAATCAGTATCGTAAGCGAGAAGATACTAACGAGTTTTTTGAAGTCAAAGAAGGGCAAGCAAAGCTATTAATCAATGTGAAAGATTACCTCGATACAGGCTTGTTTCTTGATCATCGCCCTGTGCGATTAAAGATTGCCGAGTTAGCGAAAGGTGAGCGGTTTTTAAATTTATTCTGTTATACCGCAACAGCAAGTGTGCATGCCGCATTAGGTGGAGCCACCTTTACTGATAGCGTTGATTTGTCACCGACTTATTTAGAGTGGGGGCAAAAAAATGCTGCGCTGAACGGTTTAAGTGATACTGCACATCGCTTTATTCGTGCAGATGTTCGTGAGTGGCTTAAACAGACTGATCAGTTATATGATTTGATTTTATTAGACCCGCCGACATTTTCTAATTCTAAAAAAATGGAAGGTGTGCTCGATATTCAGCGAGATCATATTGAATTAATCAATGATGCCATGAAACTGCTGAGCAGAGATGGACTATTGATTTTTTCTAATAATCAGCGTCGGTTTGAATTGGATGCCGAGGCTTTAGCGTCATACGCTGTTGAAGATAAAACTAATTGGTCGTTTGATAAAGATTTTCAGCGGTCTAAAAAAATACACCACTGCTGGTTTATTAAACATCAAAAATGATGCTACGTTTCTTTTTGTTCGCAGTTATGGCTTTGTTTGTATCGGTATCACCGGTACAGGCAACGCTGTCTGGCGCTCCTCAATTTAATGTTTCTGTTAGATTAAATGATTACGGTATCTATCGGATGACGGGGAAAAAAGACTTGCTGTTTAATGCTAATACAACAGCAGGTTATGAGAGTGTGATCAATGCGGAATTAATAGAGCAGAGTGATGTTGTTCCGCTAGAAAAAGATATTGTGTTTGGTTTTAACTATGTTGTTGAAGATGGCTCGGTGGATAGCCAGTGGGTTGATGTTGTAGTCACGATTGAACATCCAGCAACAAAAGATTTTACCGGTTT
>CALBVI010000473.1 GCA_937969395.1 uncultured Spongiibacteraceae bacterium
GAGCACTATGGCCAATGGCTAAAATAATATGCCGGCTTTCAATAACTTCACCATCACTCAAAGTAACAGCATTCACCGCGTCATTGTCACGCTGAATACTTTCAACCTTGCAACCAAAACGAATCTCGCCACCGAGCTGAATAATTTCCGCCCGCATGGCTTCAACCATTTTAACCAGCTTAAAGGTACCAATATGCGGTTTGCTTACGTACATTATTTCTTCAGGGGCACCCGCTTTTACAAACTCGGTTAATACCTTACGTCCTAAATGCTGCTTATCTTTAACTTGGCTATACAACTTGCCATCAGAAAAAGTACCTGCACCACCTTCACCAAACTGCACATTAGATTCGGTATTTAATTTACCATCACGCCACAACCCCCAGGTATCTTTAGTACGCTGACGCACATCTTGACCACGTTCCAACACAATCGGCTTAAGACCCATTTGCGCCAACACTAACGCCGCCAGCAAACCACAGGGACCAAAACCAATAATAACCGGACGCAGCTGCTGATCATTAGGAAAAGCCTCATCGGCCTGAGCAACAAAGCGATAACTCGTATCCGGACTTGGACGCACCGCAGACTTACCCTCAAACCTGTTCAAGACATCTTTCTCAGCCTGCTCAGTCAACACTGCATCAAGCTGATAAATCAGTAGAATATGGCTTTTCTTGCGAGCATCATAGCTGCGCTTAAACACAGAAAAGCTTAATAACTCTTCCTCCTTAATACCCAGCTTGGCAACAATCGCAGGCGCCAATGCCTCATCCGCATGATCTAAAGGAAGTTTTATTTCGTTGAGTCGTAACATAATAATGAATAGTAATTTTTCGAAGTCGATTTATAGAAGGTAGTCAAACAGCGGATCTTATCACGACAGCCCCTAGATAGCAGTTCAGTAAGCGTCAGACCACCTTAAGAGACGTTTCAAAAAACTGAATATGGCTATATGCTTGCTAGGGCAGACGTCTAACGCTAGCTATAATTCATTACAATCTCAGCAATATAACTCTTGGGCCAAGACATTATGGATAAATACATCGTCACAAAAGAAGAAATTGATAACTACGAAGGTCTAGATAAAACTCACTTTCTCAACAAAAACGCCCAAAGAAACAATAAGTCACTCGGCGACCTAACAGGGTTAGAGAATATTGGCTTTCATATTATCGAGATTCAACCCGGCAAAGAATCTACTGAATTTCATAAACACTATCATGAAGAAGAATGTATTTATGTTTTAGAAGGCACGGCTGAGTCGATAATAGGCACAGAAATCTCAACGGTTAAAGCCGGTGATTTTATTGGCTATCGTGCTGGCGGAGAACCTCACATTCTCTCCAACAATGGCAACACCGTTTTACGCTGTATCGTCGTAGGACAGCGCCTCCCCCATGATGTTGCGGATTATCCTAACCAACAGAAACGTATTTATAGACAGCAAGGTTTGAAATGGAATCTTGTTGACCTTGAAAATATCACCGAACCCAATGCGGGTAAAAAATCCTAATCAAGCTCGCAGATAAATTTTATAAACTAAAAATAACAGTGGCGATGACGTTAAGTTCTTTTCAATTGTTGCATTCAATAATACTTACTGCTATTTCAAGCAATGTTTGATGTTTATTTTAGGTATCTACTCGGCCACGATTAATTCGGTCACGATTTTCTTGCTTTTTTCTGTCGCTTTTTCTTAATAAAACATACACAGCGCCCATACCTCCATGTTGTTTTTGAGCGCTGCAAAATGCCTGCACTTCGTCCATATCTGGCAACCATTTATTGACATAGCTTTTTAACAACGCAGAGTCTTCACCGCTATGACTACCTTTGCCATGTATTATCATCAATGAACGTAAATCGTACTGCATCGATTGCTTAATAAACTCAAAAACTTCTTTTCGCGCCTTTTCGATCGTCATGCGGTGTAAGTCTAAGCGCCCATCACTAGGGTATTTTCCTTGCTTCAGCTTTCGAAAAACACCATGTTGCACGCCCGCACGCTTAAATTCTAAAGGATAATAAGCATCTAATAATTCAACGTCACCTGACGCTAAATGATTTTCATCTTTTGCTAATACTTTAGTTGCTGCCTCGCGACGAGCCTTTGAGACTTGCGCTGAAGGCCCGGCTCGCTTCGAAATCATTTTTTTCTCTACATTAATCGGCTTAACATCACCCATTTCATGTAAAAAAAGCTCATCATTATCTAAATCTTTGCTCATGACGCTATATCTTTTACCACTATTTACGACGACAAAATATTAAATCATTTTAATTCTAATCGCCAAGGCTCCGCTAATAAATAGCTACTTTTCTCTACTGACAATTCACTATTCATCAAAGGGTATTCCATCACCATTCCCTGCTCCGTCATTTTGCAATCTGGTAACTGTTGACGCAAATCACTTGTTTTGCAGGCCTTCAACGCCTCAGCAACTGACTGACAATTAGCCAACAAACTTAAAACAACAACCGTAGGCGGTAGCATTTTCATTGTCTGCTGATGATATTCACTCAACGCCGCTGAAGGTGTACACCACAAATGATCTACAATCTCACTGCCATCAACCACAACCTGCTCCGTAGATTCAACCACGCCAACATAAAACCACGTAGCAAAACGCTTGGGACGTTTTGGTGGCGTTGTTCGGTGTGCGAAGTAAAACAAGCTACTTTCATCCACCATCAGCGCTGCCTCTTCAAGGGTTTCTCGAACCGCACCATATCTTGCAGCCATTTCTATATTATTTAACTCTGAACGGTAGTCATCTCGATCAATCTTTCCCCCCGGAAAAACCCATGAATCGCTAGCAAAGCTCACCTCCCGTGAGCGGTGCATTAACAAAACCTCAAGTACACTTTGCTCATGAAAACTCTGATTATCACGCACCAATACAATCGTTGCTGCGGGAAAAACGTCTGACATTAAAATCACCTTTCTATCCATTAACTATTCATTAACCATTCAACTTACTTAAACGACTAGTCAAATCGCTATATTGACTTACTGATCAATCGATTCAACGATTAGCTTATCGACATTAACTTGCCGGATTCTATAAGGCTCGCCTAGATAAGCTCTGCTCTGTATCGGCACTCTAGTGTATGATGTGCCCCCTTCAGCATATCCTCTTATTTTAAATTTACAGCACAGCTCATATGTACGCACAAATTTTTTCTATTATTGCCCCTGTATTTATTTGCGCCACTATTGGCTATATCTGGGCATACCGCGGATTAGCTTTTGATACGGCGTTCATCTCTAAATTAGTTGTTAATATTGGCGCGCCCTGCTTAATTTTTGGCACACTGGGCAAAGTCGATTTACCCGCTGAAAACTTCACAACATTAATCGTTTCAACGCTAATTGTATTGGCCTTTTCATTTGCCATCGCTATTGTACTTTGTTACTTATTTAAGTTATCTATGCGCACTTATTTAGCGCCACTATGCTTTCCCAATACTGGCAATATGGGACTGCCTTTAGCATTCTTTGCCTTTGGTGACGAAGGCTTAGCCGCAGGAATTGGTATCTTTGTGGTTATTAGCTTATTTCATTTTTCAATTGGTGTAGCGTTGATCAGTGGACAAAAGAGTTGGCGTAGCGCATTCAACTCACCTGTTGTTTATGCTGGCGTCATATCATTTATACTTATTTTGACCGGTTTAGAATTACCGGTCTGGTTACAAAACACCGCGAATTTACTCGGTAATTTCAGTATTCCATTAATGCTTATTACCTTAGGTGTATCCCTTCACAAACTACGCATACAAGACTTTCCTTTAAGCCTAGGCCTGGCTATTGCCCGACTAGTGATTGGATTAACTGTAGGCTTATTGGTAGCTTACTTGCTAGACCTTGAAGGCATATTGCGCGGCGTTGTTATTATTCAGTCAGCAATGCCTGCCGCCGTTTTTAACTATTTGCTAGCCCAGCGCTATAATCGCTCACCGGAATCCATTGCCGGCCTAGTAGTCCTATCTACCTTGCTCTCTTTTCTTTTAATGCCTTTTATCTTGTGGCTTGTCCTCTGAAAAAATCCGTTATAGCGTTATAAAACGTCGATAAAGTTAACACTATAGTTATTAAAAATGCACATTCACTACATATTACCGCACTAAAAACTCCATAATAGTCTACATTAATATTAGTATTGACTGCTTAATTGCCTCCCAGCAGGCAAGCTATTATATAGATTAGTATTTTCCTGGACCCCTATTGATGGACTTATTAAACAACTGTCGTGATGAAGCCCATCAATTCTTTAACGATTTGCTGCTATCTGCAGAAAAGTCACTGAATGAAAACTTATTTGAACTAGCCAAAAACAGTAATTCCAACGAAGAGCAACAGCGCTTCTACGATGCCATTCAGCAAATCAAAAGTCACAGCAATGCGATGCACGCCTCTTTTCAGAATGAATTGAAAAAAAGTTTCCAAGCTTTTGTTGATATTAAAGAACCAGAAACAAGTGTCGAGGAACAAATTGACCTAAGCAATCTATCACTAATCAAGCGAGACGACCTTGAAGATGAGCTAGCTATTTCGGTCATCGTGTCCAAATCCAATAGCAGAAACTCAGAAATACTATGGCAATTTAACCACCGTATTGCGGCATTACGTGGTGGCAAAAAAGTCACCGATGAAACCAATCCATTTGGTCCTGCAGTCATATCTCATGCCATGCAAGCGGGTGTCGCTCAATTATCAGTGGATAGCAAGATCCGCATCCACATTTACAAACATCTGGGAAAGCTGTTTGTTCTCAGTTTCGGTAACATATTACCAAAGCTTAATAACCTTTTAGCTGAACAAGGTATCCTCCCCAATTTACGTTTTAGTGCCAGCCAACAAGCTAGCAGACAGCAACCAGCCAAAGAAAAAACTCGAGAAAATACAGCTCAAACCGCTGAAGAAACGCCTGAAAAAATAGGCGGCGAAACCAGTGAATCAAGTACTAGCCTTGCCCACCAACATGAGCTTTACAGTGCGATTCGTGAATTACAGTCAAAAATGGGCCCCCGTCAGCAAACAGCCGGTGGCGTAAGCTTCGCTGGCGTACCCATTGATGGCACAGGCGGAGCTGACAGTTTTTCTGACATTGACTATGCCTTAGCCCTCAGTGCTATCCAACAATCTACAGCATTTGTATCGAGTGCAGCACTGAACAAACCTTTATCGGCAGAAGCTGTCGAAAAAAAGCTGTTTGACCAACTCAACACTCAAGGCTCTGAAGATGGCCGGCATAAAATGACCGGTGATGATGCTGACACTGTCGACCTAGTCGGCATGATCTTCCGCTATATGCTAGATGACCCAAATATCAATGATGCGGTGAAATCGATACTCAGCCATCTACATACCCCTTATCTTAAACTTGCATTAATGGATAAGGACTTTCTCGACAACCACAAACACCCTGCCCGCGCCTTACTAAACCAAATGGCAGAACTCGGTGGCCGCTGGGTTAAAGATGAAAAAGATCGCAATGTATTACCAAAAATAAAAACCATCGTCGAAACCATCTTAAAAGGCTTTATTGACGATGCTGAAATTTTTGACACCTTGCTGGAAGATTTTTCGCGATTTAAAGAAAGTATTGAGAAACGCGCAAGAATGGTTGAAAAGCGCAATACAGAATCACAGCAAGGGCTAGAACGATTAGAGTTGTCGCGGCAACAGGCCGACGACGAAATACAGAGCCGATTACAACAAGCCAATATTCCTGAGGTTATCGGCACACTTCTGCACAAACCATGGGCCGACTTTTTATCATTTAACTTATTGCGCCATGGCGATAAAAGCCTAACCTGGGAGGCAGCTTTAAAAGTTGTCGATGGCGTCATATGGAGCGTAAAACCAAGCGAAGCTGCTGATAGCAAAGAGGACTTCCACCGCCGACAAATTGACTTAGAAACCACCGTATCTGAAGGCTTAACAACCATTGGCTATGATACAGAAGCGTCAAAATCATTGCTTAGCTCAATGCACGAAGCCCATGAATTAGCCTATCACCAAGCGATGATCAATGAGGTCAAGCAAGCAGCAACTGACACAGCGCCAAAGAAAGAACATCAAACAAACAATATTACTACCCCTATTGCCGATTCTGCCGCTACCGACTCAACACCGCCAACACAAAGTAATTCAGCTGAAAGCAGCACAAAAACCTCTGTAGCTACTGACACTACCCAAAACCAGACAGTGCGAACAAGCGACTCTGACACTCAGCCGAAAACTGCCACAAAAACAGCAGCCGCCGCCAAGCCAGCCAAACAAAAACCACAGTTCTCCAAAGAAGAACAAAACATGGTTAATAAGCTTAAAGAAATTTCCTTCGGGACTTGGTTTGCCTTCAAAAATGGCAATACACAAAAGCAGTTAAAACTTGCCTGGTTCAGTAAAGTTTCATCACATTATATGTTTGTTGATCAGGCGGGGATCAAACAGGCGGTTGAAACCCAAATTAATTTGGCAAAGGGCATGGCCTCCGGCGCGATCGTCATTCTACCGCCCAATAAGCGATCTTTTATGGAGAGAGCATTAGAAGCGGTCTTCGACAAGCTAAAGCTCTCTCATTAAACGCCTTCACTGAACATCACATTAAACAAGTAGCTCCGACTATAAGAGCGGCCTGTTACGAATAGCAATAATAGCCTGCTCTAACTCTTGATAAACCTCTGAAACATCAACCTGTAGACCCACCTCCGCTTTGCGCGAAATCTGAGTCGCTGGAAATATATAATCTCGAGTAAAACCCGGCACCTGCAGAGATCGTGAGCGTCCGTATTTATCGGTATAAGCAATCCAATTCAAACCTTTTTCAGCCTTCAGTAGACTACCCAGCAAAATCCCCATTCCCTGCAACATTCGAACATCGGCGGGTTTAACAATTTTCTCATCTAATAAGCGCTGCATGATTGCTATATCATTGTCTTTTTGGCCACTTAGATGACGACCGAAACTACGGCTTGCGATATCGTCAATACTCGCGATTTGATTTTCAATATACAGCCTATCAGTAGGAGACAAAGGCTCAGTCCGAAACTCTTGTGCAGCTAATAATGAGGACATTATCGTACAAACAACTACTACAACTAACTGACGGAACATAACGGTTACTCCTTAATCAATATTGGCGTTATTATGAACGGCATACAATTAATTAGACATTATAATCACTATTTATCTCCAACAAACCGATATTCGATCATATAAGCGGTAAAATACCCTGATCTTACTTGAGCTTAAGTGATGCGGTCAGTACCATTGCAGCTGCTTTTTTTTATAGCCTTCATAGACGATTTTTTAACAAAATCAGCGGAGAATTTTAATGATATCCGGCAGTATGGTTGCCTTGGTAACCCCAATGACAAACAGTGGTGAAATTGATTGGCCAGCGTTAAAAAGGCTGATCGATTTTCATATAGAGCAAGGTACTAACGCTATTGTTGCTGTTGGCACCACAGGCGAGTCCGCCACGCTGTCAGTCAGCGAACACTGCATGGTCATCAAGCATGTCGTTGATCAGGTCAATGGCGCCATTCCCGTTATTGCAGGAACCGGTGCAAATAGCCCTACTGAAGCTATTGAGTTAACTGATGTTGCACGTGTTGCAGGCGTTGATGCCTGTTTATTGGTAACGCCTTACTACAATAAGCCGACTCAAGAAGGCCTCTACCAATTTCACAAGCTGATTGCCAAAAGTGTGGCAATTCCGCAAATCCTGTATAACGTGCCGGGCCGTACCGCATGTGACATGGTCAATGACACTGTCGACCGGCTGGCTAGTATCGACAATATCATCGGCATCAAAGATGCAACGGGAGATATCGAGCGCGGAAGGGAACTTATTGCCCGCTGCGCAGATCGTATAGCTATATATTCTGGCGATGACCCAACTGCGGCAGAGTTGATGTTAGCGGGCGGTAAAGGCGATATTTCAGTTACTGCAAATGTTGCCCCAAAGCTCATGTCTCAACTCTGTGCGGCAGCTATTGCTGGTGACACCGTGGAAACTCAGCGTATTAACGATCAACTTATGCCAGTGCACAACAACTTATTTTTAGAATCGAATCCGATACCTGTTAAATGGGCATTACATAAAATGGGGTTTGTGACTGAAGGAATACGTTTACCACTGACTGTATTTAACCAAGAACAACAACCAATATTATCTCAAGCTATGCAACAAGCTGGAATTATTTAAGCTGCCAGCAAAGCACCGACAAAACTAAAAAGAGATTTATTCTGCTGTGAAAGACCTTATGAAAGCCATTGACCAATCTAAGTTCGCTAAGCTCTGTCTGTGCATACCGATGATAGCAAGCCTCAGCTCCTGCGGTTTTCTCACCGGTGATGATGGCGTATTCCGTGATCGCTCCAATGATTACCGTCAGGCAGTCATAGAG
>CALBVI010000474.1 GCA_937969395.1 uncultured Spongiibacteraceae bacterium
CAGCATTATACCCAGTGAAGTAAAAAAATGGCTAAGTCAGAGCGAAAGTTACAGTTTAACCTCAATTGGCGTGCGAGCTTATTAGCCTTAGCATTATTGCCTGTTTTGATGTCGCTTGGTTTTTGGCAGCTTGATAGAGCAGATGAAAAGCGTGACTTACAATCATTATTTCAGCAGCGACAAGTTAATGGCCCTGTTAACTTTGAGGCTTTAGATGAGGCCAATGACTTACGCTATCAGCCGGTACGTTTCGTTGGCCGCTTCATTAATGAAAAAATCATCTTTTTAGATAATCGTATTAATCAAGGACGCTTTGGGTATGAGATAATAGCGCCCTTTGAAGTTGTTGATAGTCAGCAAATAGTTTTAGTTAATCGTGGTTGGGTGGAAGGTGATAAATCTCGCCGTACTTTACCGATAATAGAGCCGGTATTAGGGGAGCTGTTATTAAAGGGTGAAGTGTATGTGCCTCAAGGCGCAATGTTGAGTTTGGGGCAAAGTCAGGTAGGTAGTTGGCCGCGAGTTTTACAATCTGTTGATGTGGCGGAGTTTGATAAAGATTTCGAGCAAACACTGTTTCCTTATATTGTGCGCTTGGATGAAGAGTCACCAGCGGTTTTTAAGCCTAACTGGGTCGTTGTTAATTTGCAGCCAGCAAAACATACGGGGTATGCCGTACAGTGGTTTGCGATGAGTTTTACATTGTTGTTAATTATTTTTCTGGCAAATACTAATTGCTGGTCACTCATTAAAAATAGAAAGCGTTAATATTTTAAAGAGGTTTTAAGTCGTGTCAGATCCTGTTGTTAACCCAGAACAGAATAAAAAAAATCGCAGAGTTATTTTAGCTATTTGTGGTATTCCGGTGCTGGTTATTTTAGCGTCGAGTATTATGTACTATCTCGTGAATTCAAAAACGATTGATTTAGGCACCGTTAATAATGGTAAGTTGATCACCCCTCCCCTTCAGTTTACTGAATTACCGATTAAAAATCTTGATGGCTCCCAGTTCGAATATAGTAAGCCAGATCCAAAATGGGCCTTTGTTATTATTGGTGATCAGTACTGCCAAAATGCCTGTGAACAAATACTCTATGTTGCTAGACAAAGTATTATTTCCTTAGCAAAAAAAATGAATAATGTTCGGCTTATGTATATCACTACCGATGGAAAAATCAGCGATAGTTTGCAGCAGCGTTTTGATAAAGAATATCTGGGTATGGATGTAGTAACGCTGAGTCAAGCTGAACTCAGCAAGCTGTTCTTAGATTCCGAAACCAATCCCTTTGCCAATAATAGTTTCTTGGTTGCCGATCGCAGAGGCTGGATGATGATGCAGTATCAAGTTGAAGATACCGAGCAAGAAACGCTTTACCATCTTAGCAAAGCTATTGTGGTTGATATGAAACGGTTAATACAATAGTTAATAGTAAGGTCAATAAATAATGGCAATGTTCAATACGCCTGAGCGACGATTAAAAAGTTTTAATCTTGCTCTAGTTGCAACAATTTTTGCAGTGTTTGTTTTGGGGCTGGGTGCGTTTACTCGTTTAGCTGATGCAGGTTTAGGCTGCCCTGATTGGCCTACGTGTTATGGGCATGTGTTGTGGCCAAACAGTGCGGAGGAAGTTCATTCTGCCAATCAGGCTTTTCCTGATACGCCGGTAGAACACGATAAAACATGGCCGGAAATGGTTCATCGTTACCTGGCAGAAAGTTTAGGTTTATTAGTTATAGGTATATTTGCTGTTGCTGTTCGTGTTCGTAAAGAAGAGCAGCCAGTGAAATTAGTAAGTACTTTATTAGGGTTAAATATTGCGTTAACGATTGTAACAATTATTGTTGGCGTTACCGCAGAACCTTATGCCGTTGGCTCTGTGGCGCTCACTATGTTGAGCTTACTTTATTTGGCTTTGTATAAACGTCCGAGTGTTTCAACACAGCCGTTTAAATTACCTGCATTTATTTTGGCGATCATTATTTTGCAGGGTTTATTTGGTATGTGGACGGTGACGTGGAAGTTATGGCCACAGGTGGTGACTTCGCATTTACTCGGTGGTTTTACTACGTTTAGTTTACTGTGGCTGTTAACGCTAAGGTTGAATAATAGTCATTGGAATGTTGCTAATACTCATTATCAGAAATTGAAATCATTTCGCCGCTGGGTGATTGCCGGGCTAGTAATTGTTTTCATGCAAATTGCACTTGGTGGTTGGACAACCTCTAACTATGCCGCGGTAGCGTGTCCAGACTTGCCGACATGTCAGGGTCAATGGTTACCGGAGATGAATTTCTCGCAGGGTTTTAATATCACTCAAGCTATCGGCCCTAATTATTTAGGTGGAACAATGGATAATGAATCGCGCATTGCTATTCATTATATGCATCGCATAGGTGCGATTATCACTTCATTATATTTGTTGATGATTATTTATGTGTTTAGTAAAAAAATTGCTATTCCAGAAACCCGCAATATGGCAAAAGTTATTTCAGCAGTCTTGCTGTTACAGCTGTCACTGGGTTTAGCCAATATCATTTTCCACTTTCCTGTGGCCGTGGCTGTCGCACATAATTTAGTCGGCGCCTTACTGCTAGTGACAATGGTAACTGTAACGCATCGTGTTTTGACCGTTAAGTCACGATCAGCTGGAGAAGAAAATGTCTGAGGCGAATGAAAGCGTGTCGGTTAAGAAAAATAATACTGAAGAGAATAGCTCTGGGATCGCGAAATGGCGTGACTTATATGAGTTAACTAAACCTAATATTGTTTACTTGATGTTGCTAACGTCGACTGTTGGTATGTTTATGGCAACGCCCGGCATGGTGCCATGGGATGTGTTGATTTATGGCAATATCGGCATTGGCTTTTGTTCAGCTTGTGGTGCGGTCATTAATCACTTGGCCGATCAGCGAATTGATATCCTAATGGCGCGCACACACAGCCGTCCAGTGGCTCAGGGCCGTGTGAATCCACGTGATGCTGGTATTTTTGCAATGGTGTTGGGTGTTGTTGGTCTAGGTCTACTATTGTTAAAAATTAATCAGCTGACAGCTTTGTTAGCATTATTTTCAATGATTGGTTATGCAGGTATTTATACCCTGTGGCTAAAACGCGCTACACCGCAGAATATTGTTGTTGGAGGTTTGCCAGGTGCAGCGCCTCCGCTATTAGGTTGGACTGCATTAACCAACGAAATACATGGGCATGCCTTGTTGTTAGTGTTGATTATTTTTGCGTGGACGCCGCCACACTTTTGGGCGCTAGCTATTCATCGAAAAGATGATTATGCCAGAGCAGGTATTCCGATGTTGCCGGTTACCCACGGTATTAAATATACCGCTTTGCATATATTGCTCTATACCTTAATTTTAATTGCAGCAACATTATTGCCCTTTGCAACGGGTTTGAGCGGGCCTTTATATTTGGTGGGTGCTGTAGTGCTAGGGTTAATATTTTTATACTGGGCAGTACAAATCATGAGAGGTGTTATGGGTGCGCCCTACTCCACATTTAAGTTTTCAATTGTTTATCTGATGTTGCTGTATGTTTTGTTATTGGTCGATCATTATTTCTTCCCAGTAGCTCCAATCATTAAGGTGGTTTCCTAATGGCCTATGCTAGCGCACAGAAACGCGGTATTTATATCACGGTTGCCATTGTCGCCACTTTTATTGCCGCTGTTGTTGGGATGTTTATTCATGGTCTGAGTCGCCCAGTGGTATTAACGGCTGATCAATTAAAAACTAATGGCGCCTATTTGTTTGATAACCCCCGTTCTTTTAAAGAGTTTTCATTAACTGATTACAATAATGAGCCATTTACGCCGGAGAGCTTAAAAGATAAGTGGTCATTAATATTTTTTGGTTTTACCTATTGCCCAGATATATGCCCAACCACTATGGCTCTGTTGAATCAATTTTATGCTGAGCAACAAAACGGTGACTTTGGTAAAGACTTGCAGATAATTATGGTGACAGTAGACCCCGCGCGGGACACACCAGAAAAGCTATTGAATTACGTACAGTTTTTTAATCAGGATTTTATCGGGCTTACGGGTGAGTTCCTTACCCTTCATCGGTTCGCCACAGGGTTAAATATTCCTTTTTCGAAAGTGCCTGGCGGCGGCGAAAACTATCAAGTTCAGCATAGCGGAAATGTCGCTATTATTAACCCTAATGGGCATTATGTTGGCTTTTTGCGCGCGCCTCTCGAACTTTCAAAGTTAAATTTAAGCTATGAATCGATACGGTTAACGTATTAACTTGAAGTGAAATAGATTCGAAAAGTAGCGAATGACTAACAATATGTAGATAAGTTGCTGTTCTAGAGTTTGATTGATAAGTGGGCGATCGCCCTACTTTAGATGTTTTAAATACGTTGTTGAGTTAATGCTGTTATCGTTAAATGAAAATGCCCGTAGTCATTAATGATTACGGGCGTTAACGATTATTGCATCGCATACTCAATTTCCTTGGTAAGTTTTGCTTCTAGCTTTTTATCCAAGTCGTTATTTAATTGCTCCATGCTTTTAGAAACAGTGAGTTCAATTTCATAAGCATCTGTGCCGATACTAGTTTCTGCCTTCTCTATCCATGAAACAACATTTTCGTTCATAGCTAAAGTTAACGTTGGTGCTACGCTGACAGC
>CALBVI010000475.1 GCA_937969395.1 uncultured Spongiibacteraceae bacterium
CTCAATGCGGTTAGGGTAATGGGATAGCATGGATACAGCCATGCCGGAAGCTTTCTTCTCGGCGGCGGCATGGTCGAGTAAAAAAGCATCAAAGTCGGCAAGTACGGCTTCGGTCCATTCGTGGGGTGTTGTATACGCGAGTTTGATTTTGCTCATAAATACTCTGTAGTGGCTAAGTAGTGGCTATGTAGAGAAATGATCGCGCATTATAAAGGGCTAGCCAACGCAGGCAAGGTGTCTATAATACGCTGCAATAATGATCGATGGTGAAATGCGGATAATTTGACCTTAGATCACCTGTCATACCGTTTAATAAATAGGATTTTCTATGATTATCAAACCCCGTGTTCGTGGCTTTTTATGTGTTACTACTCACCCTGTCGGTTGTGAAGCCAATGTTAAGCAGCAGATTGATTATGTAAAAGCCAATGGCGCTATTGATAATGGTCCAAAAAAGGTATTAGTCATTGGTTCTTCAACTGGCTACGGCTTGGCTTCTCGCATTACAGCGGCTTTTGGTAGTGGTGCGGCGACTTTAGGCTTGTTTTTTGAGAAGGAAGGAACCGAGAAGAAAGCGGGCACGGCGGGTTGGTACAATTCTGCGGGTTTTCATAAATATGCCGAAGCTGAAGGGCTTTATGCGAAGAGTATTAATGGTGATGCTTTTTCTGATGAAATTAAGCAAAAAGCGATTGATGTTATCAAGCAAGATTTAGGTCAGGTTGATTTGGTGGTTTACAGCTTAGCATCGCCAGTTCGCAAGCATCCTAAAACCGGCGAATTACATAAGTCGACTTTAAAACCTATTGGTCAAAGTGTTGTACAGACGGGTATTAACACTGATAAAAATGTCTTAAAAGAATTCACTATTGATGCCGCCAGTGAAGAAGAGATTGAAAACACCGTTGCTGTTATGGGTGGCGAAGACTGGCAGATGTGGATTGACGCTTTAGATGAAGCTGGCGTATTGGCTCCGGGTGCGAAAACCACAGCTTATACGTATTTAGGTGATCAAATCACTCAAGATATTTATTGGAACGGTACCATCGGTGCAGCTAAAAAAGACCTAGATAAAAAAGTATTATCGATTCGTGAAAAACTAGCGGTTAGTGGTGGTGATGCACGGGTTTCAGTATTGAAGGCTGTCGTAACGCAGGCGAGTTCAGCAATTCCTGTTATGCCTTTGTACTTGGGTTTGTTATTCCAAGTAATGAAAGAAGAGGGTACTCACGAAAACTGTATTGAACAAATTGATTTGTTATTCCGCGAAAGTTTGTACGGCGACAAGCCAGTGCTCGATGATGATGGTCGCTTGCGGGCAGATTACAAAGAGCTATTGCCGGAAGTGCAGCGCAAAGTCGAAGCGCTTTGGGATCAAATTAATGATGAAAATTTATTAGAAATTAGTGATATGAATGGCTACAAACAAGAGTTCTTACGCCTGTTTGGTTTTGAAATTGATGGCGTTGATTACGATGCTGATGTTAGTACATTAGTGCCTATCGCTAATGTCGTTTAACTGTTTGTTTGGTTGATTTAAGCTATACCTAACCCGGTTAATGTAAGTGCGTGGGATAGTACAATGATTGAAATTACGCCGGGTAAAGTTGTTCAACTTACACCGCGGGTGCGTCGTCTGACTGCACCCAATGCCGGTATTATGACTGGACCGGGAACAAATACTTATTTACTCGGCAGTGAGCAAATCGCTGTTGTTGATCCCGGCCCTGCTGATCCCTCACATATTGATGCGATTCTTGAAAGCTGTGGTGACAAGCTACGTTGGATTTTAGTCACTCATACCCATCCTGATCATTCTCCTGCGGCAGCCGTTTTAGCTAAAATGACTGGCGCTAAAGTGATGGGTAATGCATTGGCGTTTAATGATGGTTTTCAGGATGAAAGTTTTTCTGCCGATAAAAGCTTTAGTCATAATGAACGCTTTATTACTGATGAGTTTTCTATTCAAGCTTTGTATACACCAGGCCACGTCGATAATCATTTATGTTTTTTTATCGAAGAGGATGGCCTGTTACTAACAGGTGATCACATCATGCAAGGCTCGACTGTAGTTATTGTGCCACCTCATGGCGATATGAAAGCTTATATAGAATCGCTAACGTTATTATTAGATTACCCTATTGCTGCATTGGGGCCGGCTCATGGTCATATTATTGAACAACCGGAGCAGGAAATTAATCGTTTGATTAAGCATAGACTCTCGCGAGAAGAAAAAGTTATTGCAGCGATGCTTAATAAGCAGCCGCAGACCTTGGATGAGTTGGTCCATATCGTCTATCGAGAAATAGATGAAAAACTCTATAAATTAGCTAAATACTCATTGTTAGCACATTTACTGAAGTTGAAAAAAGAGCAGCGTGCGTGTGTCGAAAGCGAACGCTGGCGTTTAGCTTAGTATTAATAGTCTTGTGTTTTCAGTTTTTGCTGTCTTGTTGGAAAATACTCTGCTGTTAGTTAATTACGGGTACGGATTTCCATAACTGTTCTTTTAATTGATCGGTAGACAATTCTTTGAGTGTCTTATGTTGTTGAAGGTTAAGATGACTGATCCATTCAACTAAGCATTTAGCAACATCAGGAAATTGAACCTTGGGTGCAACGCGTTCTGACTCTAGCCATTGCTGAATATACTCATGGTTTAATTGAGTCACTGTTTTTGCATAGCCAAGCTGTCTTAGGGCCTCAGCATTTGATTGTTGTTCCATTTGGCCCTGTAAGGCTTTAGCCATAATAGGACGGCCAAGATTTAGACATTCACTGATCAATTCAAATCCAGCATTACAGATGACGGCATGACAGCTGGCAAGCGTTGTCTTAAATGATGTGTGGCAAGTTTTTCTTTGCGCGACATTGCCAACTTGTTGTTCATCAAGCTCTGGTGAATACTGAATAAATTCAAAATTTTTAATGTTGTTTAATATTTCGGTAACATGTTGTTGGTTTTCAAAGGGGAGGTAAACCAATACTTTCCCGGAATCTTGTTGCGCTGTAAGTTGGTTGTCGATAATTGGCGGCAAAATATTTTGTCCAAAGTGGTGCCAGTGCAACCCAATATCAATATTCGCTGGTGCAAAGTGTTTTAAAACTATTTCTGCTAAAGGTGTATTACCAGCATTTGGTACGCTGTGTTTGAACGCATATTGATGACCAATGCCGATGACAGGTTTGCATTGTATTTTTGCTGCCCAAGCAGTTACAGGTTCAAAGTCTGTGATGATTAAGTCGTAGGGAGAAAGATCTAGCTTAAAAATATCGTAAATAAAATGCAAGGGCTTGTTGTCTAATACCGATTGAAAATAATCAATGCCGCCATCTTTTGTCGTAAAGCTTAATCCTGATTTAACGAGGTAGTCGCCAAAGCAGTCCATTTCAAAATATTGATTTGGCTTTCTTCCAGAAAAAAGATAAGTGACCTTCACTTTATTTTGTTTTTGCGCTTCAGCAAAGTATTTAGCCATCATCCGGGCGCGTGAAATATGCCCGTTCCCTGTACCTTGAACACCGTAGAGTATTTTTATCAATTTTTAGTCCTTATAAAAGCAGCTAATAGCGTTATTGTTAAAGTGGTAAAATCATAAAAACGATTGCTGTGCTAAGAAAAATACCTGCCAGAATATCTGTTGGAAAATGCACGCCAAGAACAACCCTTGATAGAGCGACAAGCGATGCCCATAGGTAAAGTGGCCATGCAATTGTGCCATAGAATAGGGCAGTTAAATTTGCTAATAGAAATGCTGCTGCACTGTGCCCGGAGGGGAAACTAAAACGATCTGATGCGATAATTGAACTCTCAAAATACGGTATGATTTCCGGTGGGCGTTTACGTTTTAAAGTGTTTTTTAGTAGCCAGTAGATAGGCAATTGAATTGCAAAAGCCAAGGCTGTATAGCTTAAGAAATCTGATCCGTATTTAGGCTCAAAAAAATAAACACTCAAAGGGATCAGTATTTGTAAATAACCATCTCCGGTTTTGGAAATCAGCTTGGCCAATTGCGTAGCTAGTTTTTTATGGCGATTAGTTGAACACCATAATAAGAGGCGTAAGTCGTATCTATAAAGGTTATTAAGTAATTTCATGCCCTCTAAACTAATTTGAAAGAGTGACACTAAGATGACATTAGTATTTCAATTTGGTGAAATGTTGACCGGTTTTACCGGTATAAATATTTGACTGAGGCTTGAGCTAATTAAGTGTATTAATAAATGCCATGATCAAGCATTCTCAATTAATAATAAGCAACCTGTTGCGCGTCTAGGTGCCTCGACTTCCCATTCGTAGAGTTCAGCGAAATGATCATCGATACAGCGATTAGCCAAATCGAAAAAGGGCGGACGTTCGGGGTCAGTTAACACAATTCTTGATACACCCGCTTCACAGGCGCGGTTTATTAGCTGGTAAACCTTATCGGCTAATTCATCCCAGAAACAAATATCGGCACCAATAACCATATCAAATTCGGCGAGTTGTTCTGATGTGATTGCTTCAAAGTAC
>CALBVI010000476.1 GCA_937969395.1 uncultured Spongiibacteraceae bacterium
GTTAAGGCATCAATGGCTTTAAGGTTTTTAAGTGGCTGCTTAGTTTTTGCCAGTTGATCGGCAAAACAACCAAACAGATTTTGTATAGCTCGATTGGACATATCCTTTGCCCTTAGTGATGCTCATCAATCTCTAACGCTAGCACTCTGCCGCGTAGCGGCTATGTGCAACGCCTTAAGCAGCGGACCAAAAACGCAGTTTTTGTGTCCGACTGCCTTAATTTGTTATACGTTTTTGGAAAACTTTACCTTTTTATATTTTTTAAGAGTAGACATATAAATAGCCAAAGAACCCAATGTAATAGCACCTGATTTCAATGCATGATTATTTTCTAGAAAGCTAAGCCGCTGTGATGTGGTAGCAATTAAATATGTGTCATAGCTTAGAATACAAATACTAACTATGGCCGTAGCGAGACTAATTAACCATAGCCGTTTCCAGAGCACTATTTCACTTACACCTAAATTCATAAATTTACTTTCGTATAACGCTTAGTATGCCGACTAGTCGGCTTAATCTGAAAACCGAGGTTAAGGTCGGTATAACTTGTAGAATCGGGGTGTTAAGAAGACAAGTCGGCATAACATTCCCTGATTACCGTTTTATTGAAGAGCCTAATATATTGTTTTTATGGGGAAATATCCAATATAGATAATTAACCCAGAATTATGAAGTAAAAGCTCAATTATCAGGCCTTTTTACCATTAGTAAAGAACAGGCTTCATATCATCCTAAAACACTTATTTTATTCGTTGCTAACTTATTGAAATAACTCACATTTATTTTTTGCGCAATTAATCGGCAGATTATTAAGAAAATCCTTGAATTTTCTCAAAATTATTATACTGTATTTATATACAGCTTAATTTTATTGGAGGGAACCAATGATTAACCACAGCCCATTTATAAATTCCGTTAAAAACATCATCCGTTCCAAGCATATGGCACTCTCGACAGAGAAGACTTACTGTTACTGGATTCGTTTTTTTATAAGGCATCAAGGGTATCAATCGCGCAAAGAGATAGACCCAAATGATGTGACAGCGTTTTTAACACACCTTGCTGTCAATCGACATGTTTCACCCAACACTCAAAATCAAGCTTTTAGTGCCTTACTATTCCTATTTAGGCATGTACTAGCCTTACCCTTGGAAAATATTAATGCCGTTCGCGCTAAAGAAACTGTACGTCTCCCTGTTGTATTAACGTCTAATGAAGTAAATACGATACTCGCCCAATTAAAACAACCTTATAAAACCATGATTCAACTTGCCTGGGGTACAGGCATGCGAAAAATGGAGATATTCAGGCTGAGGATCAAGGATGTCGATTTTGAACGACAAAGTATCATTGTTAGAGAAGGTAAAGGCAGAAAAGATCGAGTTACTATATTGCCGAAATGCACTGCTGAGGAACTAGAATACAGAGTTCGGCAATCATTACACCTTCATAGGTTAGATGTTGAGGAAGGTTTTTCCTCTGTTGAAATGCCTTATGCACTAGAGAAAAAATTTCCCAACCAAGAACATAATCAGCATTGGAAGTTTATTTTTGCAGCGCCCAAACGCGGCATCGACCCCAAGAGTGGTATTGAAAGACGCCATCACCTTCACCCATCAGTACTTGAAAAACAACTTCGGCAAGCAGTAAGAGCGTCTGGTGTTCTTAAAAAAGTCAGCTGTCATACATTTCGCCACACCTTTGCCACGCAATTACTTGAAAATGGTTACGACATCCGCACAGTGCAAGAATTACTTGGCCACTCAGATGTAAAGACGACCCAGATCTACACTCACGTACTTAATAGAGGTGGTAATGCGGTCATCAGCCCCGCTGACCGATAAAAATAGTATTCTTTAATGGCTTTTTTTTAAAATAGAAGTGATTATTTTTCACATCGCAGTCGCTGCGGGTAAAACGTAAGCTAGATTAAACGTTTATTTTTTCAAATAGTCTTCGTTTTAGTTCACTCGCATCACAAAACATAATTTCCCGCACAATACCCTGACGACCAAGCCCACTGGAAGTTGTAGCCCCCAAGGTGACCTGTCACATCAACAACTTCACCGATAAAAAATAAACCCGGCTGATTTTTTACTTCCATCGTCTTTGAGCTAATACTATCGGTATCAACACCACCTAAGGTCACCTCTGCTGTTCTATAGCCTTCTGTGGCGGAAGGCTTTACTTGCCATTGATTGAGACGCTCAGCAATATCTAATAGCTCTTTATCACTCATGTCTGCAATCGTTTTGTGCTCGCTCTTACTCCACCATAGTGTCTGCAATTCACTGACTAATGACTTAGATAGGTATTTTGCCAATAACGTTTTTAATAATGATTTTCCCGATGATTTTTTCATTCCCATTAACCAATCATTCATATTCATATCAGGGAGTAGGTTAATGGTTAATTGATTACCAGGCTGCCAATAGTTAGAAATTTGTAACATAACTGGCCCGCTAATACCGCGGTGAGTAAATAACATATTCTCCCTGAAAGATTGACCGTTACAACTCACCTCAACATCTAGCGCCAAACCCGATAAACGCTCGCATACAACCTTTAAATGATCGCTAAACATAAAGGGGACTAAGCCCGCCCGTCTCTCTTGCAAAGGTAGTTGAAACTGCTTAGCGACATCATAACCCCAATCACTCCCCCCTAGAGTTGGAATAGATAACGCCCCTGTCGCTATAACCAGCGAACAACAGTCTATTTTTTGTTCGTTATCATTTTGAGAAAAATTAATTCGATATCTACTACGACTGTCTTGCTGCTGATGCTTATCAGAGTGCCCTTTTAACGTTAGTGTTGCAGCACTCTTAACCTCGCAGTGTGTTTTAATTTCAACACCAGCTCTTTCACACTCATCAAGTAACATATTGAGGATATCTTTTGCTGAATCTTTGCAAAATAATTGGCCATGCTTTCGCTCTTCGTAATCAATAGCGTACTGCTCGACTAAGGCAATAAAATCC
>CALBVI010000477.1 GCA_937969395.1 uncultured Spongiibacteraceae bacterium
TGTTTCTACTCACAATTATGAACTGCGTTATTGGTTAGCCGCAGGTGGAATCCACCCCGGCTATTACGCACCACATAAAAGTGATGTCTCTGGACAAATTGACGCCGAAGCATTTCTTTCTGTGACACCGCCACCACAAATGCCCGCAACACTTGAAGCGGGAACGATTTATGGTTACTGCGTAGGTGAACCTTGGAATCAGCAAGCCGTATTTAAAGGCATCGGTGTTCCCGTTGTTACTGACTATGAAATTTGGAAAAACAATCCTGAAAAAGTATTCGGCCTCAGCTCAGACTTTGCAGAGAAATACCCTAATACAACCATTCGTTTAACTCGCGCTTTAATTCGAGCAGCTATGTGGCTTGATGAAAATGATAATGCTAACCGCCCTGCGGCAGTGAAAATATTATCGCAATCAAACTATGTTGGCGCTGATTATGACGTTATTGCCAACAGCATGACCGGCACTTTTGAGTACGAAAAAGGTGATAAGCGCGAAGTACCTGACTTCAATGTATTTTTTCGCTACAACGCAACTTACCCTTTCTACTCAGATGCCATTTGGTACCTAACGCAAATGCGTCGCTGGGGACAAATCTCCGAAGACAAGTCTGATGACTGGTATGTTGATATGGCGAAGAAAGTTTATCGCCCTGACCTTTATACCAAAGCAGCGCAGTCATTAATTGATGAGAAGTTAGCCAACGCTGAAGACTTCCCTGACTTTGCAACAGAGGATGGTTTTAAACCACCGCAGCAAGGCTTTATTGATGAGATCGTTTTCGACGGCCAAAAACCTAACGAATATATCAATAAATTTTCGATTGGCTTGAAAAAAGGTGATGTGCTTTAAGCACATCACCACCTTTATTTTAAATTTTGTTTAGTAAGAAAGGATGATCAATATGAGTACCCCAGTATGAGCATTACAGCATCTAGCAGCGAATCAACAACAATCACCGCTACTATGATTAAAAAGATAGCTAAACTCTTCAACAGTTTATCTCATCAATTGCTAATGCCTATAGTAGGCATATTGGTCTTCCTTATTTTTTGGACGGCAACAGCCCAGAATATCGATACATCATTAGGAAAGTTTCCTAACCCGGCCAATGTTTTTCAACAATTCTCTAGCCTCTATCAAGAACATGTTGATGAGCGAGTCAAGGCTGAGGCTTTTTATGAACGGCAAGAAATACGTAACAGCGATAGGCTAGCAAAAGACCCTAATTACCCAGTAAAGGTAAGACAGTACACTGGCAAAGAAACCATTCTCGATCAAATTGTTACTAGCTTAATTACCGTCGCCTGCGGCTTTATTACCGCAGCAATTATTGCGATCCCACTAGGTATCGTATTGGGATTAAGCAAACCCATTAACAATGCATTAAATCCCATTATTCAAATATTTAAACCAGTATCACCTTTAGCATGGTTGCCATTAGTCACCATGGTGGTAAGTGCAGTTTACGTTTCACCCGAACCCATGATTGCTAAATCTTTTTTAAACTCAATGATTACAGTCACTCTCTGCTGCCTGTGGCCCATGGTTATTAATACATCGGTTGGCGTTGTCACCATGGATCAAGATTTAGTCAATGTTAGCCGAGTACTTCGCCTGCCGGCATTAAAACATGTGCAAAAAATTGTTATTCCAGCGTCGATACCGATGATTTTCACCGGTATGCGTTTATCCCTAGGTATTGCCTGGATGGTTTTAATCGCAGCGGAAATGCTAGCGCAAAGCCCCGGCCTTGGTAAATTCGTCTGGGATGAATTTCAAAATGGCAGTTCAGAATCCCTCAGTAGAATTATGGCTGCGGTTATCATCATTGGATTTATTGGCTTTTTATTAGACCGAGGGATGTTGCAACTACAGCGTTTTTTCTCTTGGGATAAATCAGTCATCTTACGTTAACGATTACTGTTTTTATCGAGACAGAAAAATCGCACTAAGAACAGCACAAAGCATTAAAGAACAGGAATTCACTATGAGTAATATAATTTTAGACATCAGTAAAATTGACATGCAGTTCCCTACGCCTGACGGACCATTTACTGCACTGAAAGATGTCAGTTTAAAAATTGAAGAAGGTGAATTTGTTTCACTTATCGGTCACTCGGGTTGCGGAAAATCAACAGTACTCAATATTGTTGCTGGCTTATATCAAGCAACACTGGGCGGCGTTGCGCTTGAGGGTAAAGAAGTTAATGAGCCAGGGCCAGAAAGGGCCGTAGTCTTTCAAAACCACTCTTTATTACCCTGGCTTACCGCGTACCAAAATGTTGAACTTGCTGTCGATCAAGTATTTAGCCATGCCAATGGCAATTACAAGAGTAAAGAAGAGACTAAAGAATGGATTGAATACAACTTAAAGTTAGTGCACATGGATCACGCCATGCACAAAAGACCTGATGAAATTTCTGGCGGCATGAAACAGCGTGTCGGTATTGCCAGAGCACTCGCCATGCAGCCAAAAGTATTACTGATGGACGAACCTTTCGGTGCGTTGGACGCATTGACGAGAGCTCACATGCAAGATTCCTTAATGGAAATTCAAAATGAATTAAATAATACCGTGATCATGATCACCCATGATGTCGATGAAGCTGTCTTATTATCCGATCGCATTGTCATGATGACCAATGGCCCCGCCGCAACAATTGGCGAAATTTTAGATATAAATTTAGAGCGACCACGTGAACGTCTCGCCTTAGCCAGCGATATTGAATACAACCGCCTTCGCTCTGAAGTACTTCGTTTTCTTTATGAAAAACAGCGCAAGGTTGACCACATTACCAAAGAAGAAAAAATCAGCACTAAGACTAGCGCATCTGTAGATGGGAAAGTCGAAAATAATGAAGCTGCATAACTTTTACTAAAATCACTTTTCAATATTTATACTTCTAGGAGATACACATGAAAAAATTCAACAACACATTACTTGCAGCTTCAATTGCTAGTCTTGCAGCAATGCAACCTGCCGTAGCGGCCGAATCCATTGCGGACGCTCTAAAAGGCTCAAAAGCAACAGGGGACTTTTTGTTGCGCTATGAAGACGTTGGCACTGATGCCGCTGACGTAGACGTGCTAAGTCTACGTTCACGTTTTGGTTTTGTTACCGATACCTTCAACGGCTTTTCATTTACAGCAGAAGCTGAAGACGTAACGTTTATCGCCGGCATCGACGGCCCTCTTGCTTACGAGCCAGAAGTGACAGAAATTGATCAAGCCTTTCTTCAACACAAGACTGATACCGTCACGACTAAAGTTGGTCGTCAGGTGATTACGCTAGACGGTCATCGCTTTATTGGCCATGTTGGCTTCCGTCAGGATCGCCAAACTTTTGATGCTATTCGCACCCAGTTTTCACCAGCCAAAGATTTATCCGTTGATCTCTCTTATATTTTTCAGCGCAATCGAATTTTCGGTGAAGCACTTGATGCGGAATCTAGCGATGTATTAGTCAATGCCTCATATAAAACAGCAATAGGTAAATTAGTAGGTTACGCCTATTTATTAGATGATGAGTCTCGCGATGAGCAATCAGACACATATGGCGTTAGCTTAGCCGGTGCAACAGGCGACAGTACTAAATTTCTTTATGCCTTCGAATATGCGACTCAATCAATCACTGACAGCGGCGTTGATTTTGATACCGATTATATGTTCGCTGAAGTCGGCGTTAGTGCTTCTGGCGTAACAGCTAAATTAGGTTATGAAGTTTTAGGCTCTGATGATGGCGCTGCTAGCTTCACCACACCACTGGCAACCTTGCATAAGTTCAACGGTTGGTCTGACGTTTTCCTTGGCGGAACCTTTAACCCTACAGCGATGCCAAATGGCCTTGAAGACACTTACGTCAGTGTTGCAACAAAAATTGCAGGCATATCAGTTGCCGCCAACTATCACGACTATAGCGCCAGCGAAGGTTCTGCTAGTTATGGTGACGAATTTGGCTTTGTTCTTTCAAAAGCATTGAAAAGCGGCATCACAACAGGACTTAAATATTCAAGCTACTCAGCAGATACCTTCAGCGCTGACGTTGACAAGCTATGGGTATGGGCTGGCTACAAATTCTAATAAACGTTTATTAATCTCATACTAGTACTTGTTTTGATTAATGCCTGCAAAGGCATTAATCAAAACCTTTAAATTAAATAACGCCTCTTTCGATTAACCCCCACCGCTATCAAAGCTATTCCTGTCGTTTTATCGCTTCCTGCTCTTCCTCTACGTTCCTCGCCTTGATAAGTAAATACTGCTTCACAAATACTGAAATCACAGTCATTTCAATACCACAACTTAACTATCCTCGTAGTGAAAAAACGCTCACTGTGATTAATAAAGTTCGGCACTTATAAAACGGTATGTTTCTTCATTGAGGAAACTTAGATAAAAACGATTATATTAGGCGAGCATAGTAGAAAGGTGATGACAAAAAAACTGCAGCGGATATGAGCAACAACATAAACCAACACTATCGATAAATCTTGATACTGTAAGTTTATATAACAACACAGACCCTATTAATACTTTTGAATTTTAACTCTTAAGTATTATCTAAACAGACAACAACTGCTGCACTATAAGCTTTCCAATAAATCGGGATAACATAAGAGCGCAAAGCCGTCGGCAAATGAATATTACTGGTCGATCCTTCAATCATTATTGGGACAGAAATCATAAAATCTTGACCAAGTTCAGCGCGTGCATTCCCCGACAATGTATTAGCAACCTCACCCACCAAATCAAGCATATTTTCTTTTGATGTCTCTTTTTCACCTAAGCTCAATAACAAGTGCGTTAACAGAACTTTAGGTGCAGTAAAATAAACCATGCCACGATAGGGCCCTGAAATACCAATCATGCCGGTAAAATCAAAAGACGTAAAATCCGTGTTTTCTATTAAATAGGGTGATCCCAGCTTTACATTTTTATCCGATGTAGATTGAAAATAGTTAACCACCGAGTCGACAAAAATTTTAACGACACCTTCAAACATGCTGCCCCTCCGTTAGTTTTAATAGTGCATCACTCAACTCTTTTTCAGTAAAGGGCTTGCAGAGAAATCCTCGCGCGCCACATTCAAGCGCTTCAATACCTGTGGCTATATCTGATAAAGCCGAAACAACTAATATTCTCAAACTAGGATCCCGTTTAATTAATTCGGAGACGCATTCTATGCCATCCATTTTCGGCATTGTAATATCCATGGTGACCACTTGCGGCTTAAATTGTTCAAACAGAGAAATTGCCTCTTCTCCGTTTTTAGCTGACGCGACCACTTCAAAAACACCAAGGTCACATTCTCGCTGTATTTTTCGGCGAATAATATTGGAATCATCAACAATCATTAATTTAAGCATAATTATGCCGCCAAATTTTCAGTTAGGGATTGCGGTAAAACCACAGAAATTTTGGTATTGACTCCGCGCCGACTACCTACTTTAATTTTTCCCTGTAATGATTTTACTTTTTCCTTAATCACATCCATACCGACGCCTCGACCAGCATCACTGGTTACCGAACCAGCGGTAGAAAATCCTGGATGAAAAATGAGTGGCAATAACTTTTTATAATCCCATGAGTTGACTTCTACAGCCGACCAACGGCCCATGGCTAATGCCTTGGATCGAATAGCTTCGTAATCAATACCCTGACCATCATCCTTGACAGATAATTCTAATGAACCATCAACTAATTTTTTAAGGCTAAGATCAATATAGCCACGTTCTAATTTATCTTCGGCAAGCCGCGTCTGCGGATCCTCAATACCATGAACAACAGCATTACGTATGCATTGAATGACAACATCATTGACGACCTTTGCGACCTCTCTAGGTAAATCAATATCAAAACCACTGACGACAAGGTCTACTTTTTTTCCCATACGCTCTGATACTGTTTTCACCAAAGCATGCCACTGATCATGCTCCCGATAACCTCCGGTAGCAGTATCATTAAACGACAACTCCGATGAAAAAGCCGTGAGCTTGTTGACCAGCGAACGGGTCAACTCCGTATGGCGAATTAAGCTTTCAAACTCAACAACAAGTGGTAAAAAGTCATCTCCGGTTAATTCACGGCTATCTTTAAGCTTAGCAATGCTATCTTCTAGCTCATGGGCTAGGCTTTCAAAACCTGAGAGCCCAACAGTCGTTGCTTCACCCTTAAAAGAATGAATCTCTCTTGCTATTTGATTTAACTTATCTTTTAGCGATGCATTCGATTTTGCCGGTTTTTTCAGCAACTCATTAACTCGATCATAAGACTTAAAGCTATTATCGAGGAAGATTTTCATTGTTTGTGGGTTTATATGCAAAATCTCGGTCAGTACTTCCATTTGCTTTTGACTTTGTTGACGCGAGTACTCCAGCTCTTTGGTTAAAGTGACTTCTTTACTAATATCTTTAACCGTTACCAAAATATCTTTTACTTTATTATCTTGATAAACACGGGTGAAATTAAAACTGAAATACTTTTCAACATAAGCGGCATCATCACCGGAAATATTGACTTGGATCTCTCGCAGTGGATTCAAGTCAACAATAAGCTCACTATTTATATCATCACGATATAGTAAGCGAATAAACCGCTGAGCGGTTTCTACATCCTTAGCAGTTACTGTTTTTTCCAATACTTGTGAGAATGACAAGCCTGAAAACTCATTCAAGCCAAACATAGATGACATTTTTTTTGAATATTGAGAACCGATATTGAGATTTTCGTCGAGTAGAAACAAGCCTTCATTAACGGTATCTAATATTTCAACCGTCTCCTGTCTTGCGGACTCTAGCTTCTCATCACTCTCACGCAATTGCTTCAAAAAATGAAACATAATGATAAAGAAGTTAACTATTGCTAACAAAATACCAATGGTTTGAATCAAGCGAAGCAAAGTAGCCTTCGAAGAAGCTACATTTTCCAATGCGCCGGTTAAAGCATTCATTAAAAACAATAACTCCAAATTATTACTCTCGGCATATTGAAGCGCCGCAGGTAATACTGACACTAGCTCTTCTGGTGTCTTAACCGCCAAAACACTATCCAACTGATATTTATAATCTACCCAAATTGCTTCTGCCTGACTTATCGCCTCTCGCCCCTCAGCATCATCAACTCTTGGTAAAGTTATATCTGTACCATCACCAGCAATGGTAGCAGTACCATTCGAAAATGCCTTTAATGTTAAATCAAACAATCCAACCGTCGATTTTAGTTCGTCTAAGGCTTGCTGCTGCTTTTCAGCATCGTTTAAATAATAATTAATATTAACTAAACTCTTAACCATTCTCTGAGAAAGCATTCGCTGCCTACCCGCTAAATTGATTCCGCTAGCATCTTCTGATATTTCGAATGAAATATAAAAGTTCATAATCAAAACAGAAGCATCGAGTAACAAAAATAAAGCTATAGAAACAACAATACTTTTATATTTACCAAAAAAATTTATTAACACCTATATCTCCAGAAGCTTATTAAGCACTAGAGCTGAAGAGCAAAGTTTAAGCCAAATATTTTTTCTATTGCCGGATTGATAGTTAACTGTGAAAGCCATCAA
Source organism: uncultured Spongiibacteraceae bacterium (assembly GCA_937969395.1). Classification (GTDB taxonomy): domain Bacteria; phylum Pseudomonadota; class Gammaproteobacteria; order Pseudomonadales; family Dasaniaceae; genus Oceanicoccus. The sequence goes on from CALBVI010000477.1 coordinate 7,566, forward strand.
ACTTTGTTTAATTAAAACTGATTTCTCGTCTTAAATTTCGAAAATAAGATGTTCCTGTATCTTACAAAACGCAGTTTATTGTGCGTAGAACAACTATTATTTTGAGGAGAGGCTCTTTTTTAGGGCGTGGTGTGGAATTATATGAACCATAATGCATCATGAGCGACAGACACCCCACAGGACAATCGATTAATTATCGAACAGGGCTTATGAATATAGCGAAGCTATGAGGAAAACGTGTTTATTTTTTAGATTGTATTAATGGCTAATCATCCACGGCCGCTGTGAAGGAAATATCTTACTGCCATCGGCCAAAAATATTGCCTTACCTTTTCTTTTATTCTCCAGCTCAGTACTACAACAGCTGCCATGTTTTTTATCGCGGCTTTCGACCGTCGATTTTATCGGTTCATGTTGATTACGCTCATTAATACTATGAGCTTTGCGGTTAGTATCCGACATCGCAAGCACTTCGGGTGGCATGATAATTATTCGCCCTGAAGCCATTTTGCACGTTGGGCACGGCTGTGGACTCGAGTGATTTTCCATCGCGACTAATTCATGAAATAAACCATGTTC
>CALBVI010000478.1 GCA_937969395.1 uncultured Spongiibacteraceae bacterium
TCGCTCCCGGTAACACCTTGTTATTAATACGCATGGCTTCTCAAGATCCATTCATCGCCCCTATATACTTATTAGATCAGAACGCCTATGACGAAGAACGCGTTTATCTTGCCTACTTCTATGGGTTTATATACGGTGCATTCTTAATATTGCTTTTCTACACGCTTATTATTTCAATAAGCTTAAAAGATAAGGGATATTTTTTGTATTTCTTATATTTATTTTCGTTTACCGTTTTTAACTATTCTTACACCGGCCATGGATTTAAATATTTATGGTCTAACAGTCAATTCTCACAGCAATGGCTAATGTATGTCAGCATGTTCACCTACGTGTTTTTTGGTGTAATGTTTACCTTTGAATTTTTAAAACTAAAAACATACATACCAAAACTTTATGAATGCAGACGAAAAATTTATGCCACTTTAATTTTCTTAATCATTAGTGGCACTTTAATATTTGATCGAATTTTCACCGGCATCTTTAATCTACTACTAGTATCTTCTTTATCTTTTTTCATGCTTGCAATGGGTGTACTTGCTCTCAAAAACGGCTACAAAATGGCCCGCTTTATTCTACCAGCAATATTAATGGGCGCAGGTGGTGCAACTATAGCCGGCTTAACAACATTAGGCGCCATTCCTTATTCAAAAACGCTTTTTCATATAGTCGAAATTGGTATGGTTTTAGAAATGTCAATTTTAGCTTTTGCACTTAGCTTCAATTTAAAAGAAAGTGAAGACGCAAGAATTCTTGCTGAAATTCATTCACAGCAAGATCATCTTACTAAACTGTATAATCGGAGAGGGTTTATTAATAGAGTAGAACCGCTTTGGAATTCTGGTGTTAAAAACAATAAATCAATGTCGATAATATTATTAGATATTGATTGGTTCAAAAGCGTTAACGATAACTACGGACACGCTGTCGGCGACAAAGTCTTAGAAGAAATTGCAAAGATTCTTAAAGTGTCCATAAGAGATGGCGACATCATATCAAGATGGGGAGGTGAAGAATTCATCATTTTCTTACCCGACGCCAATCTAATAGCAGCTCAACAAGTTGCTGAGAAGGTACGTGAACTGATTGAAAAAGCAGTAATTTCACTTGAAAGTGTCAGTATCAATATTACTGCCAGTTTTGGTGCAGCATCTTCAACCGATGACAACACCCCCATAGAGGAATTAATCAATTCCGCTGACACATTACTCTATCAAGCTAAAGAAAACGGAAGGAACTGTGTTCATGTCGGTTAATACCGAGGTTATACGATTTATTAGTTTATTTATATTTTTGAAATCAAGGTTGTTTTATTTAACTCTACCAATGTAGAGATAAGTTTATGCAAATTTCCAATTGAATTAGTAATAGCTACCTTTTTATCATTGAACGTCAATAATAAATAATAGCTTCCCCGAGTTAAATTCACTTCCTGAAGATTGACTACGTCTTTTTTATAGCCATTTATGAGCGACATAAAATATAGCGTTCCTGATGCTCTATCGACTTTAATCCACCGTGGCGTAGTGCATATATCATATGCAGCCCGTAGGGAAAAATAGGCCCATACCGCAAAAAAAAGCTTCAGCACTAAGCTCTCACCAGAAAAGATAAACATCTTAGCAAAAACAAAGCCACTTATTAGAAACATTAAGACAATGACATATTCGAATAAGTAACTTCTTGGTGATACAGAATAATTTTCCATAATTTAACCAGTCCCTAACACTTTATATAGTCAACAGGCTCACATTGTGTGAGTAATCTAACCGAAAACGAATATTAATTAATTTGCTATGACTAAAACTCGGCACGCCATATACCCAACAGCCTAAAACTTAACAACAGTATAACAATAGTCAGAGTAATCAGCATTATTGCTAACACATAATACATGCCACGCTGCAAACGAACCTTGATCCGCGTCATAAATGTCAATTCCTTCCCCAGAATTACTGGAACTGAAGGAAAGATAGCCAAGAGAATATAATAAAGCGTAGACCATAACGCACCTAAGAGGCTGGGGATTAATAAAGTATCAGTATCAAAACCAGCCAAACCTAAAAGCGACATAACAAACAAACTGACAAACACCAAACCAAGCAACACCGCTATCGGCTTTGTCCAATATAGCCTTTTTGATACCGCTGACAAGCTTTCAAGCACTACTCGATACCTCTGTGTATCTAAACGCTTGCGCGCTGCAAGAAAACGGACACTTTAATAACCAACAGCAAAACTACCAACATTCTTATGCCTCGGTAAAATTATGTGAAATAAGCCCGTGCTTTTTAGCCGGTATTCTTTGTATCCGTAAGATGAATACTTTGCTCGGCAAGTCCAGCACCCACTTCCGCGAAGAAATTAAAGACCTCATCAACACCCGCCTCTAATAACATGGCCTTCTGATCTTCATATTGGGCAATGCCTGCTGTTTTTCCTTGATAACCAATAGCTTTAAGTTGGCTTATCGCCTCAAGAGCATCGAGATAATTTGGCATCGAAAATATAATCAACTGGATACGCTCAAGATTAATTTGCGCCCAAAAATCAGGATCTTCGGCATCACCGAAAATAACATGACAGCCATCCTGACGATGTTTTGCTATCTTCTCTTTATCGACATCGACACCACACACATCTTTTTGCAAGTCATTACGAAAAGCATCATACGCCCCCCTACCCACTCGCCCCATACCAAGTACCAGTATTGTGGCATTGCCGGAATCTGGAAAAGGGTCCTCAGGTAGCCTCTTGAGATTTTCAAAACGCTTAATATAACCACTCCAGCGTGAGTACAGTTTGTGAGCATTTGCATTAAGAATACTGGAAAACACAAAAGATAAAGAAACCGCAAGGGCCATAATAACCAGCCACTCCTTAGCTAACAGGCCATACGTAACACTCACAGCACATACAATCAGTCCAAATTCACTGTAGTTTGCAAGACTCATAGCACTTAAAAATGCCGTGCGACTGCGCAATTTCAAATGCGTCAACCATAGAAAAAACATACTCGCTTTAATCGGTAATGCAACAGCCATGATCATCGCCACAAACAACATGTCGAGCGTGGGTAGTGCCGTAAAACCAATAGAAAGAAAAAAGCCTACAAGAAAAATATCTTTAAAACTAAGTAATGATTTTGATAATTCAACGGCCTTATCATGACCACTCAATAGCGCACCGATAACGATTGCCCCTAGATGCGCTTTTAAACCAACCAACTCAAATAACTCTCCAAACGAGAGCGCTAAAAACAAACCCGCTAACGGTAACATTTCACCATGACCACAACGTTGCAGTATCTTGTCGAGCACTGGACGCAGTAATGGTAAAGCGAATAAGGCCAAAGCCCATACAGAGGGAGATTTACCGGAACTTAGAGTAACAAAGATAACCGCAGCAATATCTTGAATAACAAGTATGCCAATGGCTACCTGTCCATGACGAGCACGCAATTCACCCCTCTCTTCAAGAATTTTTACTGCGCAGACGGTACTACTAAAACTAACGGCAAAGCCAATTAAAGCGGCTGATTGCCAATTCAAATCCATAAAGTACTTTAAGCCTAAAAAACCCAGCATAAGACTATTAAAAGTTGTTAGTAAAACAATGGCAGCCATATGCCCAGAAGCACCACCCCATATTTCCATCTTTAACAAACTTCGAATATTGAGCTTCAGTCCAATGGTGAATAACAACAGGGTAATGCCCAGATCGGACAGACTCTGAAGTGATGCGTCAGGCTGAACACCCATCGCATGAAGTCCAAACCCAGCAGCTAGATAACCAATGAGCGGGGGTAAACTTATTTGTTTGACTAAAAAACCGCAGATAAAAGCAACGGCAATCCAAATATAATCCATAAGATACGTCTAATTTATTATGTGGTGTCGCACTAGCGACTGAAAGCCTCTTCCTTAATTAAAAATGCCGGAAGCGGCTTATAAGATACAGCACCAATTGTGCTGCCATTAAAACGACCCACCCTCTCAAGACGATCCTCTGTCTGCGGATGTGTACTTAATAGTTTAGGTGGGTTAAGAGCGCTTTCCCCTTCACTTAAGGCTTCGAACAAACTCTCTGCGCCCGCTGTATGACCATAATATTTTTCGAGGGTTTGCAGCGCCTCAATATCTGCTTGCTCCTCCTGATCACGAGAGAACGTTAGGCTAGTTAACAAACCAACGTTGCCTATTAGCTGCTGCGACACACTGCTATCACCAAAGCCACTGAGGCTCGCTAGCACCAAACCTACAGCTACACCTCTGCCAAGGGATACAATCGGCGCACGCTGCTTAATATGGGCTATTTCATGGGACAAAAGCATAGCCAAGGCGTTTTCATGGGGAAGCAGCTCGATTAGGCCACGGTAAATAATGATATTGCCACCTAACGTAGCAAATGCATTAACCGTATCGCCATCGACATAATGCACAATAATATTCATATCGTTAGGTAATTGCTGAGCCACTGAGAGTTCATCGGCCAACTGCTGCAGGTAATCTTCTATCCGTTGTTGCTCCTTAGAGAGTACGACATCATCAGCAATGTCGGTGGCAAAAGATGATGAAGCGAGTGACTGCTCAACACTAAAAGGAATAAAATGCACTAGCTTACCAATCGCCAAAGACAACATCACGACAACTAGAATTGTTATCGCCCCCAAACCCAGAGCAAGAATAAAAAACTCCTTTAACGGATGCTCTTCACTGACATTAATACCTTCGGGGATAGTTCGGTTTTCGTATTTCATTACACAGCTATCGGACTCAACGCAGTACCATAAGCATACACCTCAACACTGCCGATCTGCTGCCCTTTACCTTTAGTGATTGAAGACGTTTCAAGTTTCACATTTATCACCATGATTGCTCCTTTATCGATAGCGGCTTCTTTCATCCTAAGAATCGCCTCACGCCGTGCGCGCTCAAGCAATGATTCATAGGTCGTTAGCCTACCGCCAACAATAGATCTCAAGCCTGCCACAATGCGTTTAAAGTAGTCCACTGAAATCACTACGCTACCACCTACCAATTCAGCATCAGTATTATTCATGCCAGGAGGCGGTAAACGCTCACTAAAAGTGAGCAGATCCTTGTACTTTTTTTCACGCTCGATAATAGATTTAAAATGTTTTTTTTCGGCCAAGCGACCAAAGACATATCCCAACACTAATAACGTCACAAAGACATAGATATCTATATTCATAATGTTTACTCAATGATGACAGCAGTGCCATAGGCAAAAAGCTCTGCAGCACCGGCAGTAACGGATGAGGTAGAGTAGCGCACATTAATGACCGCATTCGCACCGATCTCTTTCGCCTGCTGAACCATACGAGCTGTCGCCTCTTCACGAGACTCCTGAAGCAATTCGGTATAACCGACCAACTCACCACCAAAAATGTTTTTTAAACCCGCCATAATGTCTCGGCCGGCATGCTTAGAGCGAACAGTATTGCCCTGAACCATACCAAGGTGGGTAGTAACCCGCTTACCGGGAATAATTTCAATATTAGTCACTAACATAATGTTTCCTTAGGTTATTCTTTTTTCCTTCCGATCAAAATACTTAATCATCGATCAAATACATCAAAACGCATTAAGTATAGCTATAAAAAGAATAAGAGAAATCTACGTTTTGAAAAAAACATACTTTCGTGTTTTACAAACATCACTCTAACAACACTCGATGAATATTGGAGTAGATAACGCGATTTAATATTTACTGATGACAGATCATTCTTACTAACCTATTGTCTCAGCAGCTTCTTATAAGCAGCATTGAGCAACGCCTTACTGTATATCTGATGAAACCAACTCAGCGAATGGAAAAGCACACCGAATGAGCTATCGCCATTCGCTGATATTTTCTTTGGGATAACGACTGAACCAAAAAAAAGACGGGTAGTCACGATATCGCTGGTTTTTAATGACTCCACCATAAGCCAAGATCGAGTATTTTTAGTGAAATCACAAAGTAAAATTTGATTAGACGCTCTATTTTCAACTGTCCAAATTGAATAACGTTCAGACTCACCTAACGAAAGCTCAACAGCATCGCTATCTACAGCCGATTTGGAGGCGACAAGCGATAAAATCCCTCGCTCAACTTTGAATAAGGACGACGTATAAAAAGCTTCGATATATTGAGCCAAAGAGACGTCCTTTGGAATTTCAATATAATAACAATCGACAAATGCTCCCTCATCGACATACTTAGCGGGCAAGACATCGGATGGAATTTCAGCTTCTATAATTTTAGACATGACTACTCTTAATTGAAGACGAACCAGTATTCCCTAGTGCACTAATAACGAGCTAAGAACACAAAGGTTGCTGATTGATTTGTTAAACCTTACACCTCTAATTCACAAAATATTTTCTAACTTAATCTGCTGACTTAGATTTCACGCTTTCGTTTAAAGTAATTGATTGCGTGCCCGACCGCTCTATCATTTTTACGATAGCTGACTGAATCGTTTCATCTTCTCTGATATCTGTTTCAGTAGAGAATATTTCAATTTGTGGCTCCGCGCCCTCCTCCAAAACGAATTCAAGGAAAACCTCAGTTGCCAGACTCTCATTGGGGCCAGAGTAACTGATTCCGATGGTCGGATAACCCTGAAATCCCATTTTCACTTTCTTAGCGATTCTCTTTTTAGATTTTTCCAGATTCATACCATTTATTCCCTCTTAACAATTTGTTCTCTTAACAGTTTCTTATATCGCACAAAAACAAACACCTTAACTATGCAGTATTAATCGACTAACTCTATCCCCAAACCACTCAACAAAGATAAAGCCTCATGTCGTGAAAATTTAGCTTTCGTCACACTATTTTCTAATACATCAATCGTGAAGTTACCCGATTCTGTAAAGTCTACATTCTGCAAGTTCGTTCGCATAAACAAACTATTAGTGAAATCACAATATTTCATAGACGAATTTAAAAAGTCACCCTCGCGAAAATCCACTTCATGCAGCTTACATTCATCGAACTCTAACTCATGCAGTAACAAACCAAAAAAAGATGCATCATTTAGAATACATCGACTAAATTTCAGCTCTGGACAAGCGTTAAATGAAGACCATTGCGCTCTTGTCCAATCGACACCGACTAGTTTGCATTCCATAAACGTTACTTCAAAAAAACGGCAACGAGGTATTTTTATTAAACTCAGGTTGCATCGATTAAATGAACAATTAAGAAACTTACACTGCGTCAATATTGATAATGAAAAATCACAATCATTAAATTCACACTCTTCAAATTGAGAATCAGAAAGCTCTAAAGACTGCATTAGCTGCTTATCAAAGGACTCATTAAAATACTGCTGGTTATTTTCTAACTTTTTCACCGCCTCTCCCTATACATCCACAGCCCTACATCACGACAGCCGAAGCACTATA
>CALBVI010000479.1 GCA_937969395.1 uncultured Spongiibacteraceae bacterium
ATGGCGCAGTTCAGTTTACTACGCTTCTGCTGAAACTGACGTGTTGAAATATGACCGCTCACAGTGGACTGCTAATTTAATTAAGCAGCTAACGCCGCAGCTTTCAGGTGGTGCCGAGATTGGTAACTTCTCTATCGATGATGAGGGTGCTACCAATGGTGACTCTAATTATGTGCAATTTTCATTGAAGTTTACTTTATAAATCGAAGCTACTCTCCAGGTTTACTTGTTGAATTTGGAGAGTGCTTGCAGGTCTTCTAGACCAAGGTCTAATAGGTTTATTTGGTGGATGTCTGTACAAAGTAACTATGGAGAGAAATTAGTCACTGAAATAACTAAGGGCCATTATTAGTAAGAACGATTTTTTAACAGGCGCAAGTTTAATAAGTACGATCAGAAAAATTTGTTGTTAGATTCATACACATGAAAATGAAAAGAGGGGCCTCATTATGGCTTTCAAAAACGAAGGTGATGCTAAAGCTTACTGGAAAGAAAACGTAAGTTTAATGTTTAAATTGTTGATTGTTTGGTTCGTCGTATCTTTTGGTTGCGGCATTCTATTAGTCGATGTTCTAAATCAAATTCAAATAGGCGGTTACAAATTGGGTTTTTGGTTTGCACAGCAAGGAGCAATCTACACCTTTGTAGTGCTTATCTTTGTGTATACCAAAAAGATGGGCGATCTCGATAGTAAATATGGCGTCGACGAAGACTAGAGGATAAGGCTATGGAATTACAAACACTCACTTATATTGTCGTTGGTGCCACCTTCGCGCTATATATCGGGATTGCGATATGGGCACGAGCTGGTTCAACAAAAGAATTCTATGTTGCAGGCGCTGGTATTCACCCAGTTGCCAACGGTATGGCAACAGCAGCGGATTGGATGTCGGCAGCTTCGTTTATTGGCATGGCGGGGCTTATTGCGTTTCTCGGTTATGGCGGCTCTGTTTTCTTAATGGGCTGGACCGGTGGCTTTGTATTATTGGCGATGTTGTTGGCGCCGTATTTAAGAAAGTATGGAAAATTTACTGTCCCCGAATTTATCGGTGATCGTTTTTACTCGCGTACCGCTAGAATTGTTGCGGTTCTTTGTTTAATCATTGCGTCGGTTACTTATGTTATCGGTCAGATGAAAGGCATCGGTGTTGCTTTCTCGCGCTTTTTAGAAGTCGAATACAATACGGGTCTTCTGGTTGGTATGGTTATTGTATTTTTCTACGCAGTGCTTGGCGGCATGAAAGGCATCACCTACACCCAGATTGCTCAATACTGTGTGTTGATTTTTGCTTATACGATTCCTGCAGTTTTCATCTCCTTAAATCTGACGGGCAACCCTATTCCACAATTAGGTTTGGGTAGCACCATGGTAGGGACGGAAACGTTTTTACTGGATCGATTGGATCAGGTGGTAATGGACTTGGGGTTTGCGCAGTACACGACCTCGGCGCGGCTAAGTACGCTTAATATGTTTGTCTACACCATGTCATTGATGATCGGTACAGCAGGTTTACCTCACGTTATCGTTCGCTTTTTCACGGTTCCTACTGTTAAGGCTGCGCGTTCTTCGGCAGGTTGGGCATTAGTATTTATCGCAATTTTGTATACCACTGCACCTGCGGTTGCAGCTATGGCTCGTTTGAATTTGATGGAGACTATTCAGCCTTCAGAGTCGGCAGAGAACTTGGCTTACGCTGAGCGTCCTGTCTGGTTTAAAAATTGGGAAAAAACCGGCTTGTTAAAGTTTGAAGATAAAAATGGTGATGGCCGTATTCAATATACTGCCGATGCATCAACAAACGAGATGGTTAAGGTGGATCGCGATATCATGGTGTTAGCTAACCCTGAAATTGCACAGCTACCTAACTGGGTTATTGCATTGGTTGCTGCTGGTGGCTTAGCTGCGGCACTATCAACTGCTGCTGGTCTGTTGTTGGCAATATCCTCCTCGATATCGCACGATTTATTGAAGGGGGTACTGATGCCTAACATCAGCGATAAGCAGGAGTTGCGAGCGAGTCGAGTTGCGATGGCGTTTGCGATTGCCGGTGCTGGTTATCTCGGATTTAATCCGCCTGACTTTGCTGCGGGTACGGTTGCCTTGGCCTTTGGTTTAGCTGCCTCGTCAATCTTCCCAGCGTTAATGATGGGTATCTTTAACAAACGTATCAATAAAGAAGGTGCCATTGCCGGTATGCTTGCAGGTATATCAGTAACACTGCTCTACGTATTCCAGCATAAGGGCATTATGTTTATTGCTGATACGTCCTTCTTAGGTGGCATGTCTGAAAACTGGTTCCTAGGTATTGAACCAAATGCTTTCGGTGCTATAGGTGCTTTGTTTAACTTTTCGGTTGCCTTTACGGTATCCTCATTTACTCCAGAGCCTCCTCGTGAGATTCAGGAATTGGTTGAGCATATTCGTGTACCGATGGGTGTTAATGCTGCTCAAGATCATTAAGTAGAGAGCAGCGTTATTTATCGACCTTTTAAAAGAGCTCTAATATAGAGCTCTTTTTCTTTGGTGCTGATCTAAGCAGTGTTATGGTTAAAAAAACGATATCCAGTACTAAAGCTATCGAGTACTAAAACAAGCTAAGGCAAATCTAATGATGTTTAAAAACAAACATGTTGTCACGGCTATGATTGTGACACCAATACTTGCGATCATTGGCTATTTTGCGACAGATTATATTGTGTCTGAGCAGCCACAAAAAGCGCAAGCGGACGGGCAGTATCAATTAGCACAATTGCCCAATTGTCGTTACGAAAGTGGAAAGTGCGAGTTAAAAAATGGCAATTTTAGCGTTGTTATAACCGGTGACGCTGCTGATGATGGCGTGTTGTCATTAAAGTTGGATTCCGCATTTTCTTTGGATGATGTACGTATCTCGGTTGTTAAAGACCCTGCTGATATTGTTGGTCCGAGTTCGATGACGTCAGTCTCGAATGAAGGTAAGGCATGGGAAATTGATTTGCAGGTAACTCAGCCGCAACAACAATATTTGCGTTTAGTTATGGCTGTTGATGGCGCGGTTTATTATGCAGAAACTCAAATGCCTTTTTTGAATTATCAAACCAGTTTCAATAAAGACTTTCGTTAGCGTTTTTCGCAATCCAAAAAATCTTGTCCCGGGTCATAGTTTTTTAACTCATAGCTAGTAATGTTGACGAATAAATAATAGATATTCAATTAAAACCGATTGAGGTTTTGACCATGAATCAAGCAAGTGACCAACCCGAAATATCAGCAATTACTGACTTCCTTAGTTGCTGTCTTCCCTTTGATCAACTGACAGATAGTGAACGCAACAAAGCTGCACGGCAGTTAAAGATTGCCTATTATCGGCGTGGTCATATTTTTATTGCCGATAACGAGCTTGAGCGAGGGCTATGTATTCTCCGTAGCGGTGCGGTAGAAATTCGCAGTCCGGATGGACAGTTACTCGACCGTTTAGCTGAGGCCGAAAGTTTTAATATAACCGGGCTTGATACGGAACATCCGGGTGTTAAAGCGGTGCTGATTGAAGACTGTCTTATTTATAATCTTCCTGAAGACTGTTATCAGCAGTGGCGGTCGGAACATCGTTTCTTTGATCGCTTTTTTCATGGTCAACGTAGTCGACGTTTGCGGCGAGCTGCGCGCTATGAACCTGATCACAATGCAATGATGAGGCCCGTTATCGAGTTAATGAGTTGCGATGTATTGCGTACCTCAGTTGAAACCTCCATTCGTGATACCGCACAGGCAATGAACGAGAGGCGAGTTTCATCTATTGTTATTATGTCCGGTGAGTCCTTGTATGGCATTGTGACTGATAGGGATTTGCGTTCGAGGGGTGTTGCGCAAGGTATTGATGTTGATCTACCTATTACGAATGTTATGACGCAGAGGCCATACTTTATTAACAGTGATGCGACTGTTTTTGATGCAACTTTGCAAATGACGCAGCAGCGTTGTCATCATTTGCCGGTTATAGATGATGGTTGTTTACGGGGAATTATTACTGCATCGGATTTAATGTTGGCTAAGCGTGATGATCCGGTTCATTTGGTTCAACATATTTATCGACAAGCTGATGTTGGCGGTATGAAAAATGTCGTTAGCTCTTTGCCGAATGTTATGCAGGGTTGGGTTGCTAGCGGTGTTCGACCGCATCAGATCAGTCGAATTCTGACTGCGGTTAGCGACGCTATTGCTCGGCAGTTAATTAAACTGGCTATTGAAAAATTAGGCGAGCCGCCAGTGCCTTTTGCCTGGCTTGGTTTTGGCTCTCAGGCAAGAGCTGAACAATTGTTAGGGGCTGATCAAGATAATGGCCTGTTGATTGATAACAGTATGTTGCCGGAACATAAGCCTTGGTTTGAAAGTTTGGCGCATTTTGTCTGTGACGGTTTAGATTTATGTGGTTACCCATATTGTCTTGGTGAAATTATGGCGACTACCGACAAGTGGCGTCAAACCTTGTCGGGTTGGTGTGATGCGGTTAATGGCTGGACGCGAGCGCCGAGTACTGATGCGGTAATGCGAGTCAGTATCTTTTTTGATATTCGTGTTGTTTATGGCAGTGAAAGTTTAGGTCTGCAGTTGCAACAACATATGTTATCGAGAACAAAAAACGATACCATTTTCTTAGCGGCGCTTGCGGCCAATGTGCTTAGTCATTCTCCACCTTTGGGCATATTTCGACGCTTTTTAGTTGAGCGTAGCGGTGAGCACCGAGATAGCTTCAACCTAAAAAAACGTGGTGTTATTCCTATTATTGATATGGTTAGGATTCATGCTTTAGCTAATAATATTTATGAGGTTAATACCCGTGAACGCATCGATGCCTTAATAAAATGTAAGGTGATCACCTTAAATGATGGCCGTAATTTACAGGATGCGTTTAATTATATTATGCAACTTCGGCTGCAGAGTCAGAGTGAGCAAATTGTTAATGGCCAGGAGGTTGATAATTATTGCAACCCTGAAGATTTATCTGATTTAGCGCGACAACACTTACGTGACGCCTTTACTATTGTGCATGAGGCACAGGAAGCTATTCGACTAAATTATCGCAGTGGCATGGCTTAATGAGCGCTTATTTATGGGCCAAGAAAGCTAAGCGATTATGGTATAAAAATAAATATCAATATCGGCATCAAGATAAAGATCCTTTGTTGGTTGATTTTTTAACGCATGCTTGGCCTGATGCGGGGCAAGGGTTTGATCAGGCGCCATTGTTAGTCGTAGATTTGGAAACAACTCATCTTGATCCTGCTAAAGGCGAAATCGCAAGCATTGGTTGGGTGTCTATTGATAATGGTCAGGTCACTATGAAGAGTGCCGATTATTATCAGATTCAATTAAAGCAAGGTGTAGGTCAGAGTGCTATTTACCACCAGCTGCGTGATGATGAATTATCGCAAGGGCTAAAAATTATTGAAGTGCTTAATTGTTTTTTGCAGGCAGCAAAAGGGCGAGTGCTGGTTTTTCACTATGCTCAGTTAGATATGGGATTTTTGAATTTATTATTTAGGCGGGTTTATGGTGTGCCAGTAGTGGCGCCAATAGTTGATACACTACTGTTAGAGAAAGCTAAATATTTGCACAATAATAGTATGATAACAGCAGGTGTATTGCGTTTATTCAGTTGTCGCCAACGTTATGGCTTACCTGATTACCCTGCACATAATGCACTGAGCGATGCTATTGCAACCGCGGAGTTATTAATTGCACATGTTGCTCACCGCGATGAAAAAGTAAAATTAAAAGAATTGTTTTAATTTTACTTTTCGCTATTTTAATGGATTTTTCGCTAAGATTTTTTCAGCGCTTTCGTCAAATTTTAACATTGAGCTCCACAGCTCGGTATGCGTGGGCATTGATTACTGCGACGGCAAATAAGTAATGCTTCTTGTTCTAGGCCTTGTTCCATCCAGGCAATGTTGATAATTTTTGCCACACTTTTTAGTTCTTTCTTTACCTGCCGGTTGAGTTTTGCACTACCGCCGTTTTCACGGCAGTCGCGCTGTACTTGTTCAGCCAGTGCGTTAGCGTCTTTACCTTGAGCCTCTAGAGCGGGGTTAATATCGACGCCAGCACACAGTACGTGTTTATTGCCCGCTAAATCATTGACGATAACTGAGATGCAAGCATAAATTCGCGGGCCATCGTTGGTATTTAATACTGATATTTGTGCTGCTGAGGTTTTGTCACTGGTATTTAGCATTCGGAATACAGCCCAGTGTTGGCAAGGGTCAGCCACTAAACGCATATTTCCCCATGGTAAGGGAATACCATTACCTCGATAAACCGCTTTTAATTTTCCCGGTGGGTAGGCGTCGAAGTAATGCCAGTAACGATAATTTGAAACTGTAGACATACGCCTCATAGCGATGCCTTCTGTTATTTGGAACATGTCAGCGACGCGATGAATGTCATGGGAGAATTGATCGAGTGCGCGTCTAAACGGAACCTTTGGACATAACAGTGCGCCTGCGAAATGGCTGCATTCGAAGTCGCGCCACGCTTGTAAAATATCTTGTGCGTGGACGCTAGGATTATCCTTTTTACCGCTGGTTAGTATCTGTGTTTGAGCTGCTCGAACAACGC
>CALBVI010000480.1 GCA_937969395.1 uncultured Spongiibacteraceae bacterium
ATCATTCGGAGAATTAAACGCTTTTGAAACCCCATCAATATCTACATGAGTAATATAAGGCTCAACTTCAGACGTGGTTAAGTTCATACGAGAAATGATTCGCGTATCCTGCTCAGCAGCTAACAAATAGCCTTCACCATCCAGCGCTAAACCATTAGCAGTATCTGTTGGTGCCCGCAAAGTTGATAGTTTATTTGTCTTCGTTTCTAAAGAATAAATAGTGTTACCTGGAATATCACTAAAGATTAATGAGTTCGATGCTTTGTGCCAAACAGGGCCTTCCGTTGAAATAAAACCACTAGCAACAGATTTAATTTCCCCCATATTAACTAATGGGTTAGCTATTGCTTTAGGCATCTTGTCATCAGAAGAAACAGCACAGGCCATTAAGCCAACAGCCAACACACAAACAACAACCAACTTTTCAACACTTAATCTGTACATACAACCAATCCTCTCCTAAGTTTTTATTAATTGCCTTGCCAGCTAAAAGCACTATTCAATATCTTCAATAGTTTCACGAGTAATACGTTCATTCTTATCAAAAAATAACGTCACCCCAAGAACCAAAACTAACGAAACAATCATTAACAAGCCAACAAAAAAGATAAACTTTGTTACATGAAGCTTAAGTGAACCGGCGACAATTAATACCGAAATAACAATCACTAGTGCCACCCAATGCGATACCTTACCAATAAAAAACGAGTTCATACTAATGTCCTTTTATGTTCAGTATGATGGCGTGAAACAATAGCCAACACCCCACATAAGCCAACGATCCAAAAAACGTAACCTGAAATAGCCATCAACCCAGGAATTTGTAATGAACTCATAGGCGCAATAAATAGCATAATAGATACCGCGACTAAAGCACCTCGCTCTAATCCAGTCATCACAGTTTTATACCACCCTGCAAGTGCAATCGAAACACCCCACAAACCAATTAGCGTTGCTAGAATAGAAATCAAACTCATCCATAATGGCCCTTCAAACAACAATGTAGGATTATAAACAAAGACAAAGGGAACAATATAAGTTGCGATACCAATCCTAGATGATGTCCATGCTGTCGCCATAGGGCTAGAACCAGAAATTCCAGCAGCAGCAAAAGAAGCCAAAGCCACCGGCGGCGTTATGTTAGAAACCACCCCAAAATAAAAAGCGAATAAATGTGCCGCAATAGGCACTACATCCATAGCCACCAAAGCGGGTGCAATCAACGCAGCTACAGTGATATAGACTGCCGTTGTTGTCATGCCCATACCCAGCACAATAGCCGCTACTGCGGTTAACATTAATAAGACGAATAAAATACCGTGGGACATAAAAATAACGGATTGCGTAAATTTCAAACCCAAACCCGAAACAAAAATAGAGCCGATGATAATACCTGCGCAGGCACAAGCCATACTAACCGGCATCGCATTTCTTACCCCAGTTTCCAAAGCAGCCAACAAATCAACCGGACTTAAACGTGTATTGGCTCTAACAAAACTCAAGCAGCACAAAGCAATGATGGCCCAAAAAGCTGATAACATCGGTGTAAACCCTACAGACAACAAAGCGACTAAAACAATTAATGTCAGCAATTGATGCCAACCTTGTTTTAATACATAACCGACACGCGGTAATTTATCTTTAGGGATAGTAGTAACGCCGCTTTTTCTTGCTTCTAAGTCAACCTGAAAATAAACCGTCGCATAATAAAGAAAGGTAGGAACAATTGCAGCAATCAAAACGGTAAAATAACTGACGTGTAAAAACTCAGCAATAACAAATGCAGCAGCGCCCATAATAGGCGGCGTAATCTGCCCACCTGAGGAAGCGCAAGCCTCTACTGCCGCAGCGAAACGCGGACTAAGGCCTGTTTTTTTCATCAGCGGAATAGTGAATGATCCCGTTGTTACTACATTAGCTACAGCAGAACCCGAAACAGTACCTAAAAACGAACTCGATACTACGGCTGCTTTTGCTGGCCCACCGACTTTGTGGCCCGTTAATGCAATTGCCAAATCCATAAAGAAGCGACCAGCACCAGAGCGAACTAAAATAGCGCCAAAAATAATAAATAAAACGATATAAGTAGACGCTACTAAAATGGGGATACCAAAAATACCATCGGCACGCATGAAAATAATATCAACATATTTTGTATACGATGTTGGCGGACCAAATAGAAAGCTACCAAAATAATTAGCAAACAAGGTATGTATAATAAAAAATAACGTGACTAACACCATTGGCAAACCAACAGTTCGACGCGTACCCTCCAATACCAGCAAGATCATTGAGGTCCCAGCAACTACATCCATGGTATTCAAGTTACCTTCACGCCCCATAAAAGTATCAAGATCTACCAACGTATAGAACTGCAAAGCAACAGCAATAGACACGAACAGGAAGTCGATAAAAAAACCTAATAGCCGCTTAAAATCCTGCGCTTTATTCCCTTGAAAAATGGCTTCAGCAATCGTCTGTCGAAAAAGAGGCTTCATCAAAAAAGCGATTAGTACCATGCCGGTTAAATGCGTGCTACGAAAAGAACGTGTTTCTGGCGTTCCAAATGCAGCTACAAAAACATGAAATAATGCCAAACTAATACAAACCGTTGAACAGATAACCAGCAGCCACCAAGAAAAACTTTTTGATGGCAATAAACATGCCTTCTCTAATAATGAAAACTCCCTGACATCGGGAGTATCAAACTCATTTTCTATAGCTGACATCAAACAGTACTCTTAAAGGTGGAATTATTATCAATAAATAGAATCCACACCTATTCATCAATTAAAGACAAATAAGTGCGAAAGTGGAATAATTTAAAGTTGAAATATAATTTTATTATTTTTAACAGCTACTTTTTATTCGCTATTTTCACTTATTTATTTTTGTACGACGCCGTTCTCATCGTAATATTTTTGAGCACCAGGATGAACAGGAATCGCAGCACCTAACAATGCATCCTCTAACACAACCTGATTCCAAATGTCCTTAACCTTAATGAACTCTTCGCGGCCTTCCCAAAGGGATTTAGTGATTTGATAGACCAGATCATCAGGTAAGTCTTTATTGATCACCAAAATAGTAACCGCACCTAACGTTTTTATGGGTTCAACAACACTACTGTAGTGATCCTTGGTTAACTCAAATTCAATATAACCAGGACGCTCCTTAATAATGTC
>CALBVI010000481.1 GCA_937969395.1 uncultured Spongiibacteraceae bacterium
CTTTAATCGTTGCTTCAATTTCTATGTCGGTATTTACATCATAGACAGCCATCCAGTTGTGGTGTGCGGAAGCTGGAATCGTTAGAAAAAGGCCTAGTGAAATTGCAAAGAGTCTATTGAACACAATGTTTTCCCCAAAAAAGTATTTTGTTTTTATGTAGATAAATCCCCGCATTAAAGAATAGGTAATAAGAGGTTTTTAGGTTTCAATGTGAGTTCTCTTCCTGAGAGTTTTTGTCACATATATTCAAGTTATTGTTGTTATTTTCACTATGTATTTTATTTTTTATAGCTGGCTTGTTGTTGATTTTAAATGGATTAGAACTAGGCATGATTCTGCGCTTCTCCCTCGGTGATTTAGTGAGGGCTTGGCCGACCATATTTCAGCCATATTATACTGGTGCAGACTCGTTGTGAAATGAATTTACTACAGTTTTAGCAATACAACTTAGTGAGGACTTTCACTCCTAAAATATAGAGTAGGAGCAAAGTCCTTAAGAGTACTTGGTATAAGACGATTTAATTAAAACTATTCAACGCTATCGCGCAAAACCCACTGCTGGTGAGAGGCACGATCTTCGGAGCAGGATTGCAAAGTGATAGCTCTAATTTCATGTCCACCTGGACCATGACGGCCGTAGCTGACTTCGTCGCCAACGGTTAGACATAGCTTGTTTTCTGATGCCAAGCGAATCGTCATGTCTGCCTGCAAGTTAAAATTCTGCAGTGCGTTGCTCTCGTCACAATCCTTGGCTGCGATTGCTGATCCCATTGCAGAACCTTTCGCTTGCATGCAAACGTCAAAGCCCGTCATATGAAACTGCCCTTTTGCGATAGCCTCTGAGTCCATGGCGTGATCAAAACCAACAAAACCTTGATCGGTGTAGCAGGTATAGGCTCGGAGGTCTCGGGTAGGATCGGCTTTTTCCTGGCCACCAGGCATATCAATACAGTAATTTGAATTGGCTGTATCACCAAGGTTTTTAGCCAAAGCAACTTCGATTTTATCCGCCCATGCCGTGTTTAAGCCCAATACAAGACATGAAGAAATCAAAACTTTAAATACATTACGCATAACAATTGTCCTCTTAAATAGTTTTTTCAGGCACCTATGTCGGAGCCTCTAATTATCTTGGTTATAACTAATATTGGTTGCTACTTATTTTAGTTGCTGTTTATCTTGGCGGTGGACCACCACCTCTTCGTCCGTTGTTTTCGGGTTCGGGTGGTAATGGTAATAGTGACAGGGCTTTAAGTTTCTCTCCATAATTATTTTTCTTTAGATAGTCGCGCAATGTCATCATAGTTGGGAAATCCGCTCTCAATTGCTCGGTATCGTAGGACAGATTCTGATTGGCCGCCCAGCGTTCGTCTTGTTGCTGAGGTGGTGCTGTGTATTTAATATCAAGACCCGAAAGTTCGCTAAGTAGCGAGGCTAGCTCTCGGTCGGTAAGTT
The DNA here is from genome assembly GCA_937969395.1 of uncultured Spongiibacteraceae bacterium. GTDB lineage: Bacteria > Pseudomonadota > Gammaproteobacteria > Pseudomonadales > Dasaniaceae > Oceanicoccus. Next base: position 1,457 of record CALBVI010000481.1, read on the forward strand.
CATCGCCGGCAAGATTAACTTCTCGGCCATTCCAGGTTTCGGTGTTGGCAAAAGCTGCGGCAGCGAGAAGACCTAGATCGTCCGGTGCAAAGTATGCAAAGCTTGCACTTTCAGCTCCGCGGCCAACAACGCCGTTGCGCAATATATTGTACATATCGCGATCACGGGGGAAGTTGCTCATCATTTGTGGGATTCGCAATGTGGTGTAGGAGTAACCGCTTTCACGCAGATAGATTTCAATGTCCGTCTTGGACGCGCTTTGGGGAAGTTCCGGCTCCGAGCGTCGATTGCTGCTATAAAGGCTGTGTTTGATCCCTAAGCTGTTGGCTGTTTCAAGTAGGTACTTAGTCTCTTCAATATAGTTGGGTATCTGCTCCTGAATATTGATAAAGAGATAATCGACGCCTTTTAGGGCGGCGGCAATACTGGCGCGATCGGTAAAATCCCCTTGCACCATCTCGGCACCAAGGTCGCTCCAGCGCTGGGAGCGCGCTGAACTGGCATCACGAGTCAATCCACGAACATGGTAACCTTCTTTAAGCAGTGTTGTGGCGACGCCACCACCTTGGTTGCCGGTAATACCTGTGACCAAAACAGTAGAATTTCTCACATCGGTATTAGATGCACCATCTAGCGAGCTATCATTCACGCTGCAGCCAAATAATAGTAGGGTAAAAATTATTGCGATAATTCTCTTCATTATACAAACCTCAGATAAATAGGGAGTAAGAACATCCTTACTACTTACGTACTAAATCGATAAAACCGTTGGGGCGGTTCAGGGCTAAACATCTACACCTACATGGCGCGCACGCTTAAAAGACCCTTTATAGATTCCGCTGTATAGCGAGTGCCACCTAACCGGAAACATCACCGGAAACACCCAGTACCCAATATCAATCAATGTAGCGATGCATAATACAGAGTATGGCTATATTGTGTCCAATTCTCTGCTCGTTTGATTTAAATCAATACATGGAAAGCTATTCGAGAATATTATTCAAACCTCGTAAAATTGAATTGAGGCCATACATTTTGAACACTAAAAAAATAAAATTGATCCACGGAGCAATGCTTTGCGCAGTTATTACTCCATTTATGCTGTCGGCATGTACGGGTGAAAGCACGAAAATAGAGAGTGGCGCTCGACTCAAGGATATTCCCAGCGCTGGCCTGGTGAAGACTACTCTTTCAGCGAGCGAGCACTGTGAAGCGGTCATCGCCTCAGTGAAAGATGCCGGTTTTGAAGACGATGAATCCTGGGTTACTTGCGATGGTGAGAATGCGTACATTCACTCTGACAGCTATCCAAGTCATGAAATGATGACGGGAATAGTCGGTACAAATGAGCAAATCCCGACGCCTGCTCCCGGTTATTATGCACCGATAAAGCTTGATTCAGCTTTTTCTGGCACACCGCAAACACGTGACTCCTCACTAGCTGTAGCAATCAATGGTATTCCTATC
>CALBVI010000482.1 GCA_937969395.1 uncultured Spongiibacteraceae bacterium
TTTCCGGGCTGTTCAATTCTTGCAGCGCACCGTAAAGCGTTGTAGTTTTACCACTACCTGTCGGACCTGTTACTAAAATCAAACCATGGGGCCGTGCAATTTGATTGCGAAAACGATTTAATATTGCCTCCGGCATTCCCACTTTATTTAAATCCGCAATACCTTGGCTTTGATCCAAAATACGCATAACCACTGATTCACCATGTTGTGCTGGCAAGGTTGAAATACGAATATCAATCGGGCGACCTTTAACATTAATATGAAAACGCCCATCTTGCGGTAAGCGTTTTTCGGAAATATTTAAGCCAGACATCAACTTTAAACGCAGCACTACAGCTGATGCGATTTGCTTCTCGTTCATTACGTGCTCTTGTAGCACGCCATCAACCCGCTGACGAATACGCAGTACTTTTTCGTCGGGTTCTATATGAATATCTGAGGCTCTGACTTGTATTGCATCTTCAAAAATTGACTGCAGTAATTTAACAACTGGCGCATCTTCTGCGCCAACACCCTCTAATAATTCAAGACCAACACTTTGATCACCAAGCTCTTCGCTTAACTCTTCAGCTAATGAAGAAATCTCACTGGTGCGGCGGTATAGCATATCCAAGGCAGCTAATAATTCTGACTCACGCACAACAACTAATTTTAAAGACTGCTGAAGGATTCGGCTCAGCTCATCAAAGCTGAAAATATCAGAGGGATCAGCCATACCTACCACTAACTGATCATCTTCTTCACCTAGCACTACCGCCCGAAAACGACGCGCATAGGTTTCTGGTAAACGCTGAGTTATCTCAGCATTAAAGTCATAATTATTGAGACGAATAAAGGGGACTTCAAGTTGTTCAGAAAGCAATTCCAACATGCTATCTTCATTAACGAAGTTTAGATCAATAAGTGCTCGGCCTAATTTTTTGCCGGTCTTTTTTTGTGACCCAAGAGCCTCACCTAGCTGCTCATCGGTAATCAATCCATTTTGAATTAACAAATCACCAAGACGAATTTTTTTTCTTTCAGTACCACTCAAAACATTATGCCCCTAAATCCGAGGATGCACCCATCGCAGTTAATCGCTGCCTCGCATAGTCACGTAAAGCTGTACTAATTTCCGAGGTTTTCAACGCATTACTATATGCTGAACTCGCACCGCCCATATTACCTTGCGCATCAAGCGCGATTGCCAAACCAACCCACCAATCACCACGGGAATTTTCGACTCCCAACAAACCTCTGTAGGTTTGTTCCGACAAAGTAAATTGATTGTTTTTTCTTGCCGCTAAAGCCAGCAACTCATAATAAGAAAAATTATTTGCTATTAACGGTTTATCTAACATTAAAAGATCAATGGCTTTTCCTGCACGGCCCGTCAGCAACCAAAGCCTTGCCTGCAACATTTTCAAATCATTACTTCTACTTTTATCTGCATTGAGAACACGCAACTGCTGCTCAGCAGATATATAGTTTTGTTGCGACAAATATATATTCGTTAACAATGTACCCGAACTAACCGCCGTCGGTTGCGATCGCAAAAAATTCTGCAACATTGCCTCTGCCTGAGCAACTAATCCCTGTTGTAAAAGCGAATTTGCCTGTTTAGAAATTTCGACATCCTGTTGCTGCATTGAAAGTAATGGCGCTTTCTTTATTGAAACAAGCTTGTCAGTAGCATTTACAGTTTTCGAAGAAGCATTTGTCTTGATGATTTGTTTAGTTACGACGTCTTTAGTTACAACATTTTTAACTACATCAGCAACTACATTTTCAGGGTCTACGCTTTTACCGCCAAGATTTTCAGCGCCAGCATTTTCACCATTTAAAGTATTTTTTTGATCTATGGCTGTGGGTTTTTCAACAGCATTAAAACCACTTTCGCTTACATTCTCATCAAATTGGTCAGCTGCGGAAACTATCGCCACATCACTGCTAACATCAAGTTTAGAATCCATAGCCGACAGATCAGTTAATTGATTTTCAACTACGGCATCATCATTGATTATATTTTTATCAATAGCCGTACTGTTATTAACCGCTATTGGATCATCTTTAATTTCAGCGCCACCACTATCACGAGCCGTCATCTCTTGCACTGACCTTATCGGCTGAGACAATTGGCTTTTCCACAATGAATAAGCAATCAACAGTAAAATAGCAACAAATGCAGCAACAATACCTAAGAAGTAAGGGTTTCTAGAATAACCTTTCTTTTCTCCAATCATCTGAGCAACACTTATATTTGCATCAGAAGAGTGTTTTTTATGTTGCTCATCGAGATCGTTGAGCATGTCATTAACCAAGCTCATATTACGATCTCATCTAAACTTAATAACAACAAACTAATATTCGCTATTGCCAAGCCTGGGAATCGCCAGCGCCACAGTAACGCAACAGGCATATCAACACCCTCGGTGTCATTAATTGCTGCCTTTAAATGCCTTTTCTCAATATGGCGATCACCTTTACCATAGGCTGACATTAACGCCTTATGGCACAAAATATTGATTATTCTAGGAATCCCGCCGCTCGCCCGAAAAACTAATTTAATGGCTTTATCATTAAATAAACTATCACGGTCGTAACCTGCAGTAGCGACGCGATGTTGAATGTAGCTGCGAGCACCCTCTAAGGTTAACGGTTTTAGCTGGTATGAAAAACTCATACGCTGACGTAACTGCCGAAGGTTTTCTTGATCAAGTAAGCGATCCAACTCAGGTTGGCCAAATAATACGATATGGATTAGCTTTCTCGTTTCCGTTTCAAGATTTGAAATTAGTCGCAATGCTTCCAATGTTGCCACTGACATTGATTGCGCCTCATCGATAACAAGAACAACTTTTTTGTTCAATGCAGCGAAACTGATTAATTTTTTATTAATGAGTTTTTGAAACTCATGCAAGCCCTGAGGTTTTTCAGGAGTGCCTGCAAATACTTGATCGACAAAAGATAACATATGATTATCTAAATCATCTTCCTGATCAGTCTGAGTATCCGCAACATTTAATTCATTAATAACGGCCCGATATAATGCCTCGGGATCAAGTGAGGGATTTGGTATATAAGCAGTGTGGTAACTTTCATCTAATGTATTTAACAATTTTCGGCAAAGCATTGTTTTGCCGGTACCGACTTCACCGACGACTTTGATAAAACCTTCGCCATTAGCCAAAGCAATTTGCAACAAATTGAATGCTTCTCTATAACATTGAGCATTCAGAAAATATGAGGTATTAGGCGTCAGCCCAAAAGGCTGATCGCTTAAACCAAAATGCTGTTCATACATCAGAGAGACTCCGACTTATTACTCTTCGTCAGCATCTTTATCACTATCACGCTTAAAATAATGATTATCTAACGTTTCACGAAATTCTTGAAACCGCTGCTGTGAACTATGAATAGGCTCATCCAATCCATCGGGGCCCATAATCGTTGGCTTCAACAAAATAACTAATTCATTTTTTTCTGTTGAGTTCCGCTGCTGATTAAATAGATGGCCGAGAATAGGGATATCACCGATCACTGGTGCGCCTGAATTGTCATCAATCGACTTATCTTGCATTAAGCCACCAAGCACAATAACTTGGCCGCTACGCGCATAAACAATACTATCTGTCTCTCTAATGGTGCTAAGCGCTAAAGGTAATTCAAGTATCTCACCACCAACCGTGATTGTTTTAGTTTGATCTTCCACCTCACTGATAGAGGGATGAACATGCAAGATAA
>CALBVI010000483.1 GCA_937969395.1 uncultured Spongiibacteraceae bacterium
TGGGCGCGGTGAGCGATTAGGACAAATTGATGATCCGGTCGGCTACAAACTTAATGTAGAGATTGACGAATATTATCTTGGTCGTGTCGATATAGGGCAAAGTGCTATTGGTGAATACAATAATGGTAACTACGATTTGAAGATTTCCAAAATCTATCCGCAAGTTACTAATGGTTTATTTAATGTTGATATGGTTTTTGCTGAAGATCCACGCCAATTACGCCGAGGACAAACGTTACAATTGAAATTAGTGTTAGGTGATAACACCGATGCATTATTAATCCCTAATGGCACTTTCTATCAAGAGACGGGTGGCAATTGGATTTTTGTTCTTAATGCTGAAGGTACTGAGGCGGTAAAACGCAGTGTTAAAATGGGGCGCAGAAACACCGAATTCATTGAAGTGCTTGAAGGCTTGGAGGCGGGTGAAAAAGTTATCACCTCTCCCTATACCAGTTATGCCGAAATGGATCGATTAACCTTAAATTAAACGATTAAATTTAAATTAACAACGTTGATTAATGGAAGATGTTATTGAAATCGAACTTATCTTATTACTTGTAAGCTTGAAAATCTAAAAATGATTAAGTGACTTTTTGGGAATGACCCCTCTTAGGATGTTGCGATGATTTTATAGCTTGTTGATGCTTTATGAGTTAGTGGGCTAGGTTCGATTTCAATAATATTTTTAACAGATTATTTATTTAAAAAATGGAGAGTAACTATGCTTAAATTACATAACTTATCGAAAGTGTATCGCACAGAAGAAGTAGAAACCGTCGCGCTTAATGGCGTTGATATTGAAATACAGCGGGGCGATTTTGTCGCCATGATGGGTCCGTCTGGTTGCGGAAAATCCACTTTATTGAATATCATCGGTATGCTCGATAACCCCACCGGCGGCGATTATTTTTTCTTTGATGAAAATATTGCCAACTACTCCGAATCTAAACTCAGTGAGTTACGCAAAAAAAATATCGGCTTTATCTTTCAAAGTTTTAATTTGATTGATGAGCTCAATGTACAAGAGAACATTGAATTGGCATTGCTCTACCACAAGATTCCATCAGGCGAGCGCAAGCGACGCGTTGCTGAAGTGATGGACAGAATGGGTATTGCGCATCGGGCTAAGCATATGCCGGGACAACTTTCTGGTGGTCAACAACAGCGTGTTGCCGTTGCGCGTGCGGTGGTTGGTGATCAACCACTTATTCTTGCGGATGAGCCCACCGGTAATCTCGATAGTGCTCACGGGCAAGAGGTGATGGAGTTATTGCAATCACTGAATGCCGAAGGCACTACCATTGTAATGGTGACGCATTCGCCTTCACATGCTGACTATGCAAAACGCACCATTAATCTACTCGACGGTCATTTGGTGACTGACAATATTCGTGCGGCTTAAATAATTATAGATTTAACGAGAAAAATTAATGTTTTTGAATTACCTAAAAATCGCCCTGCGTAATCTGCGCAAAAATAGACTGTTTTCTGTGATTAGTATCGTCGGGCTAGCCATTGGCATGACCGTTTATATCTACATCAATACATCGTTTGAATACGAAAAAAATTACGATCATTTTTTCAGTAACATTGATCGAATTTATGCTGTTGGATCCTTTATTACACCTGATAAAAACCCGTTAGGGCGAAGGAATTTTACCTACACTACGGTCGGGCCGATTATTGAAGCAGAGCTGTTGGAGGTAGAAGCCGTTGCGCGGTCAATGCGCAAACCAATATTATTGGGTGTCCAAGACTATAGTTCTTATGAAAGTGTTCTATTTGTTGATCCTGCGTTTTTGACGATATTCGATTTTAACTATTTACAAGGTAACAGTAATGCCTTTGCTACGCAGTCTGGTGTAGTTATCAGCGAGACTAAAGCTATAGAGTATTTTGGACGCACTCAAGTTATTGGTGAAACTATCACCTTGGATAATCAAAAAGAGTTAACAGTAGCGGCTGTAATAACAGATATCCCTAGGGATTCGCATTTTCATACGCCGGGGTCAGGAGGTATAGATAATGTGGATACTCATATTTTTGCAACACTCGACACACTGGTTTCTTTAGGGCGTTTCGAGCCAGAAGGTTACTGGTGGACTTATGGTACGAATGATCACACCTATGTGCTGCTCCCTGAGCAATTAGGTGCAGAGTGGCTGCAATCTCAGTTGGATAGCATCTATGATCGTTTCGTTCCAGCACAACAAAAAATGGAAGTAGCGGGACTTTCTGCAATCTCTTTGCGGGGTATGGGTGTGACAATGGGTGGCATGCCAGCGACCGCGGCCGTCACGTTGATAAGTATGCTGATACTGGCCATTGCCTGTGCAAATTACAGCAACCTTGCAATTGCTCAATCGATGGGGCGCAGCCGTGAAGTGGGCTTGCGTAAAACGTTGGGTGCATCGCAGTTTCAATTGCTCGTGCAATTTTTGGTGGAAAGTATTCTTATCGCGAGCATCGCTATGATTGTTGCTACCGTCATATTGGAATTGCTGATTCCTCTCTATAACAATTTTGAAAATACTGCTATCAGCTTAAATTATATTGAGATATTACCTAAGCTGATTCTTGTTACTTTAGCTGTTGGTCTTCTTGCTGGCTTATATCCCGCTTGGTTAATTATTCGTACTCAGCCTGTTCAAGCATTACGTGGTGGTGTGCGTAAAGGAAAAACGGGGGCAACTTCGCGAGCGCTGATGATCGGGCTTCAGTTTGGTCTTTCGGCTTTTATGATTGCTTTGATTGCTGTGTTGTATGTGCAAAGTAAGAAAATAGAGGACGCTAGTCATCTCTTCCCGCGTGCTGAAATTTACACGCTGAGTAGGCTTGATGTTGATGGTGTCGTGGAGCGTTTGGATATTCTCAAGAATGAGTTGGAAGCATTGCCAGCTGTTGATTCTGTTGCGTTTTCATCGGGTTTGCCATATCAGCAATTTCTTTGGACATATAGAGCTGCTGCAGATCGCGGTGATGAGGGTGATTCTTTCCGCCCCGGTATAAAGTTGATTACCCCTGAGTTTCTTGCGACCTATGACATCACTCTGATCGCCGGACGGAACTTTGACAAGGGCATATCCAACGATCATTTCAATTGGGAGCTTGGTCAATTTAACGTTATTGTCAATGAGTTAACGGTCAGTATGTTAGGCATTAACTCTCCTGAAGAAGCAATTAATCAGCGGTTCTATTGGTTAGATGGGGAAGGGGTAGATAGAGAGTTCATCATCGTTGGTGTGGTGCCAACACAAAATATTCGTGGCCTGTTGAATCCCGAGACGCCATGGATGTTTATGTACCATAACGAAGAGCATCTGAAGTACGGCTCTATCAGAATCAGCGGCGGTATTACCGCAGAAGTAGTGAGCAGCATTGAGGCTGTATGGAAACGAGTTGTGCCAGGCTTTCCTATTAAGGGTCGGTTTCTAGACGAGGTGTTTGAACTCTATTTTAGTCAATTTCATAGTATGTATCTGAGTCTTGGGATCTTTTTTCTAATCGCTTTTTCGCTGGCGTTATTTGGCCTGTTTGGATTGGCTGTCTTTATGACAAAAGATAAAACTAAAGAGATTGGTATTCGCAAGGTCTTGGGGGCAAGTTCCAAGCAAGTGGCACAAGTGCTGGTTTGGCAGTTTGCCAAGCCTGTGATCTGGTCATTAGTTGTGGCGTTGCCAGCGGCGTTGATAGCCTCTGTAGCGTACTTGAATGTTTTTTCAGATCGGATTGAATTGTCAGTTTTGCTCTTGCTTATGTTGGGCGCGGGTTGTCTAACGATTTTTCTTGCTTGGGTGACGGTAGCGAGTCATACCTATAAAGTTTCGCAAGAAAATCCGGTTGCAGCATTGCGGCACGAATAATTAGTACAAGCCTGTTTTTTAATTATTTAAAAATAGGCTTGCATGATTTATGTATTTTTTCTGATTAGAATTTATTGTCGAACTTTATAAATGAATAAGATTACAGGAATAATTTATGGATGCTGAAATAGCATATCAAGAAAACAAGAATGATAAATGGGGACTTACTGGAACTTTAGTGTGGGGAATTTTAATTTTACTTCTCTTTAGTCTGATTCAGGGGGCCGCTACAGTTGCTTATTGTTATGCGGTTTATGGTGGGTTTTCAGATGAAGTAATGAAAAATCTTGAGTACGATGGAACTGCTATAGCCTTAGCAACCTTTGCTAGCATGATTGTATGTAGCCTTGTCATATGCAAGGTAATAAAACTAAAAGAATCTTCAAATTTAATGAAGTATTTAGCAATAAATAAAATCAATCGTACTGAGATTATCTATTGGGGATTTGCAACATTTTTATTGTGCCTAGGGATTGAAGTTTTAATGCGCGTGTTAAACATAGATAACTCGGTGAATTCTGAATACATGGTGACTGTTTATAAATCTACAGGCCAACCGTGGTTTTTATTTTTGGCGGTGGTAGGGGCGGCTTCCGTTTTTGAAGAGTTATTTTATAGAGGTTTTTTATTTACCGGATTGTCATCAACTTTCATGGGTTCTATAGGAGTAACAATTATAACCTCGCTGGCTTGGGCAGCTATACATATTCAGTATGATCTATATGGGATGGCTATGATTTTTATTTCGGGCGTGGTTCTAGCCATAGCTAGAATAAAAACGAATTCAATACTAACAACGATAATGATGCATTCAATTATGAATATTGTCGCAACCATTCAAGTTATTACATATGTTCCATAGTAAATGGTTTTATAGCTAGTGATTGTTGTTGACGGTTTAGTCTTAGGGGTTTTAGTAATATCGATTATAGCGTTCATATTACAAGCAGCATTAATAAGTAGTTTTGAGAGGATAAGATGCTAAGGCTAATTAATTTATCGAAAGTTTATCGCACAGAAGAAGTAGAAAACGTCGCGTTTAATGGCATTGCATTCGCCTTCACATGCTGACTATGCAAAACGCACCATTAATTTACTCGACGGTCATTTTGTGACTGAAAATATTCGTGCGGCTTAAATAATTGGCTTTAGAGAAAATCGTAATGTACTGGAACTACCTAAAAATCGCCCTGCGTAACTTGCGTAAAAATAAACTTTTCGCTGTTATTAATATAATTGGCCTCGCAATAGGTCTGACGATATATGTTTTTGTTAGCCTGTTGATTGAATACGAGAAAAATCACGATCTGTTTTTTGAAAACAATGAAAATATTTATACGATTATGTCCGTATTCAACTCCGGTATGGATCTACCGTTTGATCAGATGAATTCCGCATCATCAGCATATGCGCCTATTATTGATGCAGAGCTTGCTGATGTTGAGTCGGTTGCCCGAACTCGGTCTGCAAAACTGACTGTCAATATCAATGGCAATAGCCAGTTTGAGCGAATTACTTTTGCTGATCCTGTGCTTCTGAATATATTTAGTTTTGAGTATCTCTACGGAGATCGCAAGGCTTTGGAAAACCCAGACGCGCTTGTTGTTACTGAAGCCGCTGCCATTCGGCTGTTTGGTACGGCCGATGCTGTTGGTCAAGTGGTGTTGCTAAATAATCAGGAAAGCTTCCAAGTTACAGCGATCATAAAGGATATTCCGCTAAATTCTCATTTCAATACTACTAGCGGAAAAACACAAATTTTTGCGCCCATAGGTTCTCTGCAGCTATTTACAGATTTTGATTTCAATGGTCGGTGGCGTGATATTTGGAACGGCAATATTACCTACATTCAGTTGCCGAGTAATTTGGATTCTGATTGGCTTGATATTCAGCTGGAATCCATTTACCAGCGTCACGTTTCTGACTACAACAAAGGTCTTGTTTCCAGTATTCACGCACAACCATTGTGGCGGGCAAACTATTCGAATTGGGAGACAGTAGGTGGCGTTTCCATTGATTTAGTATTCTCAGTACTTAGCTTGCTTATTATCACAATTGCCTGCATCAATTACACTAATCTTGCTGCAGCTCAATCCTTAGGGCGTAGCCGTGAAGTCGGCATTCGAAAAACTATGGGTGCATCGCGGACAGAATTGCTCTGCCAATTTCTCGTTGAAAGTATTCTAGTCTCAGCTGTCGCAATGATAATTGCCATTACTATTCTTGAACTCATCATTCCACTGTTCAATAACGCCACTAACAAAGTAATGCAGTTCAAATATCTAGAGACTATGCCATGGTTATTGGGGACTACACTGGCCGCTGGTCTAGTGACGGGTATTTATCCGTCTTGGTTGATTACCAAAGTCACACCTATAGATGCTTTGCGCGATGTTGCCCGAAAAGGAAAATACAGCACTGCTATACGAGAATTTATGATTGGCTTACAGTTTAGCATATCTACTTTTTTGATTGCGGCTGTGGTTGTTGTTTATGCTCAGAACGAAAAGGCTAAAGAGGATAACCATCTGTTTCCTCGACAAGAAGTGTATGTTTTGAATAATATCAATAGCAATGAAGACAAGGATAATGTGGATTTACTTCAACTCAAATTGGATTTGCTTCAAAATGAACTCAACGCCATACCAAACGTAAAAAAGGTTGCCTTCTCTAACTTGGTGCCTTATTCAAATTCTTATCCAACCCAAGTAATCTCAACAGTAGCTGGCGATACAACTAACACCGTAAAAATTAACCAACTGGGTATAACACCAAGTTTTTTTGATGTTTATGATATTCCTCTTTTGGCTGGAAGACATTTGAACGGAAATATTTCCAACGACAAGTATCACTATAACGTATCTAAGACGTTGAATATTATTTTGAACGATCAAGCCCTTGATAAATTGGGTATAGAGACGCCTGAGCAAGCCATTAATACCCGGCTTTACTCCACCAAAAAGAGAACTGTTTTGAGAGAGTATGTGGTTGTAGGCGTAGCGAGTATGCCAAGTTTCATAGGTGTTACTGGAGAGAAAACGGCTTGGTTTTTCTACGTTGACCCTACATCGAGCTTAGGTTCAATTCGGTTTATGGATGGTAGCGATGCCGCCATTGTTGATGATATCAAGTCTGTCTGGAAAAAGATTTTTCCAGCGGAACCGATGGAAGGCGAATTTCTCAGTGGGATATTCAATGAGAATTTTAAATTTTTTGTTTTTTTAAATGCAATATTAGCGGGGTTTTCACTTATCGCATTGATTATCGCAATGGTTGGCTTGTTTGGCCTCTCCGCATTTATAGCAGCTCAAAGAACTAAGGAGGTTGGAATGCGAAAAGTGCTGGGTGCGAGCTCAATACAAATATCAAAGCTACTTATCTGGCAGTTCTCTAAACCTGTTTTATGGGCGGTAGTTTCAGCGCTGATGTTCGCTTTTTTTGCAAGCAATAAATACCTACAATATTTTTCAGATCGCATTGAATACTCAATTCTTCTTTTGCTTTTAGCGGGAATTTTTTCGGTCGTTCTTGGATGGATTACGGTCGGCGCACATGCCTACAAGTTAGCAAGAGAAAATCCCATTATCGCGCTTCGGCACGAATAAGGACTCATTCATGTTTTGGAATTATTTAAAAATAGCTTTGCGTAATTTACGGAAAAATAAATTGTTTTCCGTCATTAGTATCTTGGGTTTAACCATAGGTATGACAATTTTTGTATTTGGCGATTTGGTTGTTGAATATGAAGGTAGTCATGATCTGTTTTTTAAAAGCAGTGACCGAATCTATACCGTCGGTACTATGGAAGCGGCAGTGACAGGGAGCCCAACTTCTTATATGAATAGCTCATATTCTGCGTTGGGCCCGATTATAGATTCTGAATTGTCAGATGTAGATGCGGTCGTACGGACTTGGCGTGAGGAATTGTTACTGGCGACGCAAGATTATGGTTCTTATGAAAATATTTTATTTGTCGACGCCGATTTTTTAACCGTTTTTGATTTTACTTATCTGCAAGGCGATAACAAC
>CALBVI010000484.1 GCA_937969395.1 uncultured Spongiibacteraceae bacterium
AGCGTTAAGCAGATCGCTAATATCGGTGATTTCGTCCATGCCATTAAATTGAGTGTCCAGCACTTCCAAAATCAAATCACGAGGCATTAAACCGCCCTGAGCAGCAATACTTTCCGGCGCAACACTCAACACCATAGCACCTGCAATTTCGGGTGCACCCAGAGCAGATTGCTCGCCCAAAGTTTCCACCGTTTTAAACGTCGCACCCAATATTTCAAGCTGCCGGCCCGACTCATCATCGCCGGAGGCTAGAAATAGCTCTGGAAAATCGGGCTGCTCTGCCTTGGCTTTTAGATCTGAACTGATGACACCAAACTGGTCCATTGGAAAGTTTTTAAACCCTACTTCAAATGCTTTTGAATCCTCAGAAAGACGGTAGTCACCCTGTTCCGGATTCAAAAATTGCGGGTCGACAACAATCGAACTCGTATCAAGTCCAAGCGCCTGCGCTTTATCTAACGCCTTCTGGTTGGCAAACACATTTTGATCAACTTCAGAGCCCCAATGATCATTCAAAATAGGCTTATGACTTGCAGTAACCAAATTTCGGCGAAATACATCACCACTATTTTCAAACCAAACATGCGGGTGAAACGAGTTGTTTAGAACAACATTGTTCTCGACGGTTCGATGAAAACCTTCCCTTAACTTTATACCTCCGTTAAGCGCCACATTGTTGTATATGTCATAGTTGGATGAACCGTCATCGAGATCAATATCCCAGCCGTGGTCACATTGAAAACGGTTGTTTCTAATAATGGTAGGAGTCTGCGCATCAAGCTCCCACATTCCAGGGTTCTGATTCGCGATCTCATCCATTACTTCACGATCAGGATGCCAAAAACGATCCCTACCCCAAGAGTTAAACGCACCGTGATCACCAGTTTCTAATACAGTATCGAAGACATCATTGTATTCAATGATATGCCCACCCCAGGTTCCCTCACTAACGTTAATGCCAGCACGCGGAACGCGATAGATAGAATTGTGACTAATGGTAATATCAGACGCCATAGAAATTTGCACGCCGGCGACCTGCTTCTCAAACTGCCCAATATCGTGGATCAGATTATCGTGAACGATTGAGTTGGCAGGATAGTTGTCGGTTTTAGGCCCGGGTTCAAAATCCATTTCACCTATAGGAACAAATTCATTGTATTCAAAGCTGGGCGAACGCACAGCGTCAGCATCACCTACAAAAGATACAGCGCTAGCACCAATATCATAGATATGATTACCACTGACAGAAATGTCACGATTATAATTACTAACAAAGACAGCGTTACCGCCTAGCAAATAAAATTTACTATCTGTGACAGTAATATTTTCAGCGCCTTCAATAACCACTGCACCGCCACGATAAATAGCCCAATCACTGCGTAATAAAGGCTCATCGGTTTTCATAAAGGTCTGATTGGTATGGGCAAATTCCAAACCCTGTACTTCTATATGCCGAACAGGCTGGTCTTGTGTGCCACGAATTTCAATCAGATGATCAAGCCGCGAAACCACAACAGCGGCTGAAGACAGGTCCATGCCTTCGGGCGGATAGAAAAACAACTCGCCCAGAGTTTCGTCATAGAACCATTCGCCTGGGGCATCTAGCTCTTCAAAAACATTTTCAACATAACGATATTTTTCGTGCATTTCAGAGTAGCGATTATTTTGGAACCCCCCCTCTAACAGCAGCTCACCATCTTCAGCGCGATCGACAATTTCATAATGCATGCCGCCCCACCGCCCCTCGTGCAACGCATGAACAAAACCCCCTTCGGGATTTTCCCAATGAGCGATACGGTCGGGCGCAATGGCGTCAGCGGCAAAGCCGTTAAATACCGACGAAACAGAATCAAAATTAGGGTAGCGAGCCCGAGTTTGTCGCACGCCGTTAATAAATAACTGGTCAAAAAACTTACTCTTGAATTTCGATTTGATAATGTTCTTTTTATAGTGAGTCCATTCAAGCTTCACAGAATCACCAGCACTGAAAACAACTTTTTCGCCGTCAGCTGCCTTAATAACCAATGGATTTTCCTCTGTTCCAGAAAAATCAGCGTCAAAAATAATTGGGGCGTCTAAATAGTAGACTCCTTCTGAAAGCTCCAAAGTAACCGGTTTTTTTTGAGCCAATAAATATTTTGTTTGTCTTATTGCTTCCTGTAAGTTGATATACCCTGAACCTAAAACCCTCTCATGAGAGACATGAAGAGTCGTTCGAGAGCCACTCAATTCAGATAATCCTTTTATCGCTGCATCATCACTACTCGCGCAGCCAAATAAGATCATACAAAAGATAAATATAAAAACTCTCATGAATATAAACCTAGAATAACTTGCCTGTAACAAAAAAAGAGGAGGGACGCTGAATTAAAACAACGTACACCTCCTAAGAGGAAAAGCTAATTAAAAGCTAGCCCTAACACCCAGAGTCAAACGACGGCCGGTATCTTCAAGACCTCTATTAATACCTAGAGAATTCGTTTGCACTAACACTTCATTAGTTAAATTCAATACTTCAACCACAACTGACATAGTATCGCTAATATTAATACTGGAAGAAAAATCAAGTTGCTTATAAGCATCTGTAAAAGAACCGTCGCCAAAATAGTTAGTGCCATTATTCACAAAACCGTCTCTATAGTTGTAAGCCAAACGTGCACCAAACAAACTATTCTCGTAGTAACCAACAATGTTATAACTTGTCTCAGAAAGGCCATCTAAAGTTAAAAACGGACCATCTTCGGAAGTTTGAATTTCATCAGCATTAACGAAAGTAAAGTTACTGGAAATACCAAGTCCTTTAGCTAATAAGTCTAACGGCTGAATCCAATTAACTTCAAAGCCGTACAAATCTGAACCTATACCATTGTCGGGTAGAAAACGGGTAAACGTTGCCGTCTGAGAATTTGAGCCATCAATATCAGAATAAGTTACTTGTTCATCCTGAGTTGAAGAAACAACAAATGAATCAATAAACTTGGCAAAGGGTGCCACAGACAACATACCGCCATCTCCATAATACCATTCGAAAGAAAGATCTAACTGGTCCGCTAAAAATGGATCAACGTTAGGATTGCTGGAATTAATAGTACGAATATTAACGTTAACAGTCGTTGCCGGTGATAATACGCTTAAAGCGGGGCGTGACATAACTCTAGCGGCACCAAAGCGAACTAATACATCTTCGGTAATATTGTAACGAAGGTTAAAGCTTGGCAGAATTTCGGTATATGAACGGCTAACCGAGCTTTCAGAAGTTTGCACATTCGTCGTCGCACCACCCTGATCAAATGTAACGGTGCTAAAATCTGGGATGTTACCCGCTGATTCTTGATCAGTTGAAACAACACGAATACCAAAGTTACCCGACAAACGATCATCAAGCCCAGCAAAATTAAATTTGGCATATGCTGCCATCACATCTTCAGTTACATTAATTTCGCTTGAACCACCTTCGGTTAGTGTGCCCGCATCAATAAGCTCACTTAAAGAAACTTGTGAAAGAATGTTATCTATATCTGCGGATAACCAACTGGTTGGATAGCTTGCAGAACCAGAGTCTCCATCAAAGAAGTCTGAAGGGTTATAAGCTGTCATGTAATCCGAAGCATCAAAACTACCACCCTCAATCGTTGCATCATATGCCTCACCCAGCAGGCTAGCTAAAGCTTCAGAACTTACCCCAAGCCGGCGATAGCCATTAAACTTCTCACGCGAGCTATATTTTGCACCCAATTCTATCGAGTTAATTCCAAAATCACCTGACAACGCCCAATCAACATCACGATCAAAATCTACACTGATATCAAGACTTTCATCTTCCGTGGGCTTCTCTAGGTCGCCGTTAAAACCGACCGAACGGAAAGCAGCATCAGCCAGTGGATCAAAGCCATCAGCATACCGTACCGTTGGTACACCACCGGGGTTTTCTCTAATATCGTAAGACGCATGGGCACGGCCAATAACCTCATGTGATAAGGAAGTTCGGCTATTTTCCGATTTACCGTAAGACAATTCAGTCTCCGCGAACCATTCACCCAACTTAAACTCACCACCAAGAGAAAATGCCGTCAATTTGTCATTTTCATCGGTTGTCCTCGCATTATTACGATTATCTACACCATCAATTTCAAGAAAATCCACAAGACCTTCTGATCCCAATGGATCAGTAACGACATTACTGTCAGTTACACTGCCATCAACGTTAGTCCAACGAAAAGAGTTTAGAGGGAAGGCACCCACAACATCAAATTCAGAGTAAAGCGTCTCAAACCACACATCGACATCTTCTGAAGGGCGCCACTGAAAGGTAGCTAAAAACGTAGACCTTTCTCTTTCTTCTGTTAATTGAGAAAAATTTGACGCGTGATTAAACCGAAAAGAATCATCTGTGTCGCCATCAAGGTTATAATCTAGCTCAGCCGTTGGACTACGCGCATTTTCAGTACCCGGTTCTAAACCAAAAGCTTCAAAGATATGTGACTCAACCGATCGTTTGTCATAGTGCCCACCAAGGCTAAACCCAAATTTTCCATCATCTGAAACATTGGTATACAAAACTGATACATCAGGATCAGTTTCTCCCGCATTATCTTCTCTTACTAACTTGAAACTCGTAACTAATGAACTCTCTTTTGCGTCAAGCGGCCTAGCAGTCCTTACATTCACAGTCGCTGAAAGCGCACCCTCCTCCATATCTGCACTAGGAGTTTTATAAACTTCAACAGCAGAAACAAAATCAGCTGGCATAATGGTAAAATCAAAGCTTCGCCCGCCAGTAGCAGATGGCAGCGTACGACCATTGAATTGAACACGGGTAAAATCCGGACTCAAACCGCGGACAGTAACATCTTCACCTTCTCCCCTATTTCGCGATATCTGAACACCGCTAATTCGCTGCAACGATTCCGCAAGATTTTGATCAGGAAATTTGCCAATATCCTCAGCCGAAATTATATCCGCAACCACACTAAGGCTGCGTTTTATTTCAGAGGCTTCCTCAAGGCTTCGACGAATCCCCTGAACCACAACCTCCTCTAAAACAAAGTCATCATCAGTTTGTGCCACGACCAAACTGGGCGCAACAGCACTGACAGCAGCTATGACACTAATTTTTTGAGCAACTCTCACAGCTCTTGATATTGGCGTTCTGACAATATGCCTGCCTAACTTAATCGTACTCATTATTCACCTCTTCACCTGAATTATATTTTTATAGATATGAAGCTTTATTTTATACAGGCCAGTTTAATTTCGACCTTACACTAAAACCACCCAATCACATATAAAATAAAATTTTGTATTTGGGGCAACATGGTTATGCTCACATAGTTTTATCGTATATGCAAACTATTTTTATATATGATTTAAAGCGATTTGCTTTATTGATAAGCACAGTCAAATCACGCCATATAGATAAACTATATTGACCAAACGAAGAAATGCTAAAAATAGAATCACGAATAACAGAGGGAAACCCGAACTTTTATAAGCTCGGGCTATTGAAATAACGCATGTACGTTATGTTTTTTAAAAAATTATTAATGGAAGATCAATCTTGCTCAACCGAATGCTAATATAGCGATCACTTAAAGCCTATCCAATATCAGTCTTTCACATAACCAATACTGCCAGAAAGTTCTGCTGCTGCAGCTCTTAAGTGGTTTAACGCGTCATCAATTTTTACGGGATGAGATCCATCGAGATAAGAAAGAAAAGGAACAACCAAAGCCGCAACAACATTTTCGGTGTAATCAAATACCGGATAACCTATATCTTGTACTCCCTGAGCCTGTGCACTCTCTATGCTTTCATAGCCCTGAGTTCTAACTCGGTCCAATGTTTTCTCCATATCCTTAACACTCTTACTATACCCAACATGTCGCTCAGGAATCCTTTTAAGCATACGCTCACGTTGCTCCTCACCAGAAAACGCCAACAAAACATGTCCAGAACATGTAGAGAGTAACGGCGCCTCAGCCCCAAGCCGGACACTGAACATACGTGCAGATGGGGAATCCTGCTGAACGACCACATGCCCTTGACCTTCATAATAAATAACCAATTGACAGGACTGCTCAATGTCATAAGACAGCTTTTGTAAAATTGGACCCGCAATTTTAGTTAGCCTTTTTATAGGCGGAAAACGATGCGCGAGATTAAATAGCTGTAATGTTAACGAATATCTATCACTTCCAGCCGGCAGCGACACGTAACCACGCTGCTCTAGCACCACCAGCATTCTAAACAACTCACCTACCGAGCGATTAAGTCGTTTAGAAATTTCAGAAACACTGAGACCAGTTGTTTCTCCAGAAAGCAATTCAAGAATATCCAACCCTTTTTCAAG
>CALBVI010000485.1 GCA_937969395.1 uncultured Spongiibacteraceae bacterium
CCTCTCTAGCAACAATGCCATTTTTCTTTGCCTGCAAGTGCACAACAAATAAAACGGAAACAAAAAATAATAACGCGGGTATTAATGCGGCTTTCATAATCTTAACGTAGGGCGTACCGACAATTTCCGCCATAATAAAAGCAGCTGAGCCCATCACTGGGGGCAACAATTGCCCACCCGTAGAAACCACTGCCTCTATTGCCGCGGCCTGCCTCGGTTCATAGCCCTCTTTTTTCATCATTGGGATAGTAAAAGACCCAGTGACAGCAACGTTACCGGCTGCAGAACCTGAAATCATGCCCAGTAGCGAACTAAAAATAACAGCCGTTTTTGCTGAGGCCGCTCTCATCCCCGTTGTTAATTTACTCGCGAATTGAAAAAAGAAGTCGCCGGCACCAAAGGTATTAAGAAAAGCGCCGTATAAAGAAAACATCACTATATAAGTTGCTGCGACACCTAAGGGAATGCCGTAAATACCTTCTGTGGTTGTCGTTAAAAAATTAGCCACTCTATTTGCGCTAACACCACGACCGTGTAAAACACCAGGCAAATAAGAACTGACAAAAGGGTAAATTAAAAAAGCTAAGGTAATCCCCGCTAGCACCAAACCAATACGTCTGCGTACTGCCTCTAACACCAACACTAATAACACGACACCGATATAAAGATCGGCGCTATTGGTCGCACCACCGCTCAGAGCAATAGGCTTCCATCTAATGAATAAATAAACAGCTATAGCAACGACCAATAAAGCAGGGAGAACACCCGTTAGTAATGGATGGCCATACTCAGCTTTTGATTTAGCACCGGCGGAATTTAAATAAGGACAAGCTAAAAATAAAATAACCATCATCACAGCTAGATGGATAATGCGAATTTCCATTGTCGACAGGAAAATAACACCAGCGACATTTAGCAGATGAAAAATACCGACAAGCAATGCACAACCCGCTATTATTTTAGCGAACAAATCATGAATGGATTGATGTTTTGTGACTTCAGAAATTACAGACATAAATTTCAGCTTGCCGCTATTAATGATTAAGGAGTTTGTTTAAAAAAACGTGCTGCGCCATCATGCAAAGGAATGGGTAATTGAAGAGAATCTTCTGGGTATATTTGCTTGGCAATCGCATTATTTTTTCTAAACTCTTCCATATTGCCATAAACGGCTTGAGCAATTTTAAACACCAGTTCTTCATCCATATTGCCATTAACAACCAGCATATTGTTGACGCCGATGACATTCACATCCTGCCCTAATCGATAGGTTTCTTTCGGCAATTTTTTTACAGAATAGTAAGGATGCTTGGCTAAAATCTCCTCTATTTTCTTATCTGACAATTCAATAAAGGCTAAATCATGCGTCGCTAGCGTTTGCTTTACAGCAGCAGTAGGAAAACCAGCCAAGGCAAATGCGGCATCGACATTACCGTCCCCGAGCTGAGTGAAACCATCGGTATAAGAAAGGTAACTTGGGGTGATGTCATCAATCGACATATCATGAATAGCCAATAAACGGACTAAAAAGCCATAGGTTCCTCCGCCAGCGGGACCAACAGCGATGCGTTTACCACGCAGATCTTCAAACCGTTTAATAGCAGAGCCCTCTAAGGTCACCATATGCAAAATACTCGCATGTATGGTGCCCAAGGCTTTCAAATTTAAATGTTTTTCATAAGGACTAGTGCCATTAACCGCTAACCAAGCCATGTAACCATTAGTGATACCAACATCAACCTCGCCAGAATCAACCAACCTAGGATTTTGAATCGCCCCGGCACTAACCACAGGCAGCATTGATGTATCTTCGGCATATAAAGTAACTAGATTAGAAACACTCTGACCTACTGGATAAAAAGCACCACCAAGACTTGCGGTAGCTAAATGCAATTCACGATGATTTTTGCTTACATCCTGATTGCAGCCGCTGATAGCACTAACAAGCAAAGCCAACAGAAAAAAACGATTCCACGCCTTTCCCGTACGCCGTTTATTATTATTCAACATGATCCCCAATAACTTAACGGCAAAATCACCTTAAGCTATATAACATCTTTTGATACTAAATTATCGATTATCTATCTTTTTATACTGAATTATTGATTATCTATTATTGATGCTAAACTATCGACTGCCTTGTTACAATC
Source organism: uncultured Spongiibacteraceae bacterium (assembly GCA_937969395.1). Lineage (GTDB taxonomy): Bacteria > Pseudomonadota > Gammaproteobacteria > Pseudomonadales > Dasaniaceae > Oceanicoccus. The sequence goes on from CALBVI010000485.1 coordinate 2,151, forward strand.
GATAACAAACGCTTTCGCAAGATCACGTAAATATATTGCCAACAAACAAGAAGAGATGACTAAAATGCCTATACCTGTTCGCCGGGTCATTACTGGACACGATGCAGATGGACGCGCCATTTGTATATCAGACAGCGCTGCAACTAACATTTTAGAACGCCCAAACCGCCCGGGCGTTGCGTTAACCAATCTATGGGAGTGCGCCACTACCCCAGCGGAGTACGATGGCGCCACAGAAACTGTAGACGGCCCATTCGTACTACATCCCCCTAAAGGCGGAAGCGTTTTTAGAGTTGTTGAGTTTGCCCCTGAAGACCCAGAAGTGATGAAGACGCTTGATGGTAAAGCCGCTTTTGCCGAGATGGGCGCATCTGACAACATCGTAGAAAATGCCCGACATCCATTTATGCACAGGACCAACTCTGTTGATTATGCCATTATTCTTTCTGGCGAAATCACAATGCTCTTAGATGACAGCGAAGTACTTCTAAAGCAAGGGGATGTTGTTGTGCAGCGCGGCACTAATCACGCATGGTCGAATCAAGGTACGGAAATCTGTCAAATAGGTTTTGTCCTTGTCGATGCAGTAGCTAAGCTGGATCAATAACTTTCGCGTATACGGCGCGGTAAAGCTGAAGCTGTAAGAGTCAGCTTTACCGTCGTAATGTTCTTCAATAACGATTAAAATCATTTAACATAAGTTACACTCTCACAAGCCAATTTATCACAGACTTACCTGATCAAGACAACGCTATGCAACAACTCTTTTCCTACGGCACCTTACAATTAAAAAGTGTACAAATGGCTAATTTTGGTCGCCAATTAAAAGGCGAAAAAAGCAGCCTACCTGGCTATATCATCGGTGAAATAAAAATTACTGACGAGAGAGTACTGCGAGAAAGCGGCAAGGAATATCATCCCATTTTGCAATACACAGGCAATCCCAGCGATGAAGTCACAGGGACAGTATTTGAATTAACAGCACAGGAATTAGAGCAAGCTGATAATTATGAAGTGGATGACTACAAAAGAATCAAAGCTCAATTAAAATCCGGAACGAGCTGCTGGATCTATGCAGCAGCGCAAGAACAAGTATAATCCAATCCAACTCGTCGATAAAAATGTGAATATGCCTGAGCCTGCCCAGCTATGCTATTCACCGACAATAATACTTAACCTTAATGTGGAGCCCAACCATGAAAATATTATTTAAACTCTTACTACTCACAATATTAACTTCAGCTGCTGCGGCCCTTGAACTTCCAAAATCAGCTTCACCTGAAGGTGCTCATCTTTATATTATTTCACCAGCGGATGGAGCTGTTGTTAGCAACCCCGTTAAGATCAACTTTGGGCTAAAGGGTATGGGCGTATCACCAGCAGGCTTCGATGCAAAAGCTACAGGCCATCATCATCTATTAGTCGATACAGAAACCTTACCATCACTAGACCTACCGTTGGGAGCAGACGTATTACATTTCGGCGCTGGACAAACTGAAGCTGAAATAGAGTTAGCCCCTGGCACCCACACCCTGCAGTTAATTCTCGGTAACTATCTGCACATCCCACACAACCCAGCAGTTATCTCCAAAAAAATCACAGTTACAGTAAAGTAATCTCTTAACAGCTCCACTGAACCTCCTTTCTTCTCAATGGAGCTGTTAGCAGTAAACCGCCCGCCCAAGAATATTTAGCCTACCGAAAAGCCGTTCACTATGCGTACACCTGACCGCCGAAGCCATATCCGGCATCCTGGCGAGCACATCAAAGTATTAGTCAGATCTTTAAATCCTGACAACACAGATTGGATAAAGGGTCTTATTTACACAGTGGACTTTAATCGCTACGGCATTGGCATTGAGACAAGCCATCGCTTTGCTATGGGAGAAAAAGTGGCTCTTATTATCCGCACTGATGACTCAGCACTTGCTGAACTTAACGGCGTAGTATGCAATCGCTATAAATCCGATATTGGCTTTCGCTGCGGTATACAATTCCAAATTGATGAAGCCAAGCTACAACTTATTGAAATAGAGCAACAAGCTGCGCCATCTATTCGTTAGCTACTATTCGCTAACTACCACGGTCTCATTACAGGCTTTACCAATAACACCGCCATAGAATACACGCTGACATAGCTCACCCTGCACACAGGAAAAAGTAACAGGCATAAAAAAACCGAGCTAGGCTCGGTTTTTTTATAGAACTAAACATTAATGTTTAATCCTCATCAACCTCAACAGCCTCAACTTCAACTTCAGGGCGATCAACTAGCTCAACATAAGCCATAGGTGCTTTATCACCAGTACGGAATCCACACTTTAAAATGCGAATATAACCGCCTGGACGCTCAATATAACGAGGACCCAAATCAGAAAACAATTTACCTACAACTGCTTTATCACGCGTACGATCAAACGCAAGACGGCGATTAGCAACACTATCGCTCTTACTTAAAGTGATCAGCGGCTCAGCAAAACGACGCAATTCTTTAGCTTTAGGTAAGGTAGTTTTAATTAGCTCGTGTTCAACTAATGAATTAACCATATTACGAAACATCGCTTTACGATGTGAACTATTACGGTTTAGTTGACGGCCACTCTGACGATGACGCATGACTCTACTTCCTTCAAATTACTTCATGGCGCAGAATAATTTCTCTACGCCGTTGATTACTTATATGACAACAATAAAAATTAGCGCTTAAGATGCTAAAACTTTATCGTCATTCCTAAGGCTAGATGGCGGCCAATTGTCTAAACGTAAACCTAGAGACAAACCACGCGAAGCCAATACATCTTTAATTTCTGTCAGTGACTTCTTACCAAGGTTTGGCGTTTTCAATAACTCCACCTCAGTACGCTGAACAAGATCGCCAATGTAATAAATATTTTCCGCTTTCAAACAGTTAGCAGAGCGAACTGTCAATTCAAGATCATCAACTGGGCGCAACAAGATTGGATCCACTTCATCCTCTTCTTCTTCTGGCTCAGCTTCTTTTTCGCTCTCAAGATCAACAAATACTGACAACTGCTGCTGCAATACTGTAGCAGCGCGGCGAATAGCTTCTTCAGGATCAATTGTACCGTTAGTTTCTAAATCCAAAACCAACTTATCTAAATCAGTACGCTGCTCAACACGGGCACTTTCTACTGCGTAAGATACACGGTGAACTGGACTGAAAGACGCATCTAATTGAAGACGACCAATACTACGCGTTTCTTCTTCATCACTAGCACGAGCATCAGCAGGAACGTAACCACGTCCACGACCAATAGTAAGCTTCATATTAAGCTCACCAGCATCATTTAAGTTAGCAATGACATGATCAGGGTTAGCTACTTCAACCTCATGATCAACTTGAATATCACCAGCAGTTACAGGGCCAGCACCTTTCTTGCTTAATGTTAAAACAGCTTCTTCTTTGCCATGCATAATAATGGCAACACCTTTAAGGTTAAGAAGAATCTCAATCACATCTTCCTGCACACCTTCAATTGCACTGTACTCATGCAATACGCCGTCGATTTCGACTTCTGTAACTGCACAACC
>CALBVI010000486.1 GCA_937969395.1 uncultured Spongiibacteraceae bacterium
AGCCGGTAAACGATGTATATAGCTGCGTTACCAGTGGCAGCATAAATGGAATGAGTATACCGAAGGCGGCAATGCCTAATTCTAAGTATGCGTACATCTTTAAGGGATGATGACGAATGGATACGAAGCGATGGAATAATAAGCTGCCTAAAAACATCCCCCCCATAAAGCTGGCCAGCAAAATACCGAGTGAAATGGCCGATGCGCCAACGACAAAACGCAGCAAATGAAACCACACCACTTCATAAATCAGCGCTGCACAGCCGCTACCCACAAAGAGTAATAGCAATGCGAAAGAGAAAGGGTGTTTTTTATTACTGCTAGTCATTGAATTCGTCTATTCCAAATTTAAGGCGCCGGCATTTTAACGGCTGTTAGCGGTTAGTTGTTAATCTATTCTTCTAATTTCCACAATATCGACACATTGTCCATCGGGGGGTGTTTACCGTATATTGAAAGTAGTGCCGGATAGATGATTAAACGTAAGAGATGATTAGCGGCTTAGCGTTCTCGTTTTTGCTAGTATGTTGTCAGCCACTTTTAATGGTTGGCATTATGGACTGGAGTAATTGATGAATATCAACATTAAAAGCCGATTGGCACTACCTATTATTGCCTTTGCCGGCATCGTGTTAGTGGCACTGATAATGGTGTTACAGCCGGCAATGGAGCATAACTCAACAGCCAGGCCGGTAGTGCCTGTCAATGTTATCACGATTGGCGAACATCAATTGCGATCTACTATTACGGGTTTTGGTACTGTTAAGCCCAGTCTTACATTAAGTGCTAAGTCTGAAGTCAGTGGACGAATTACCTACCGCCATCCCGAGTTAAAAAAAGGCGCTATTTTATTGAAAGATACGGTGGTTATACGTATTGATGACAAAGACTATCAATTAGCGTTGCGCCAAGCTCAGGCAGATTTGCTATCAACTCATGCCAGTCTAAAAGAAATGCAATTGAAAATTGAAAATACCCAATTGGATTTAAAGCTAGCTAATGAAAAATTAGCCGTGCGTCAAAAGGAATTAACGCGTTTAGAGAAGCTATCCGCTAGTGGTGCTGTGTCGCAGTCGATGTTGGATGCGGAGCGACAAAATAGGTTGCAGCAGCAACAGGAAGTGCAGCAATTAGAAAACCAGCAAACAACCTTACCCTCAGAGGTTGAAGTACTGAACGCTAAAATTGATATTGCTCAAGCTAAAGTAGAACAGAGCCAACGAGATTTGGATAGGACCGAAGTTCGATTGCCTTTTACCGCAAGAGTTAGGCAGGTGAGTGCTGAGCAAGATCAGTTTGTCGCAAAAGGTACCAACTTATTTGATTTGTCAGGTATCGATAAAGTAGAAATTAATGCGCAGTTTCCGCTAAGTCAATTTCGCCAAATCGCCGCTAATTTTGATAAAGAAAAATTGACCCTAAGTAATCTCACATCGACAACAGAGGGGCATAATTTTTTCTCTTCGTTGGGTTTGTCGGCAACCGTTAATATTGCCGGCAGTGATATTTCTTCTTGGGCGGCGACGGTTGAGCGCTTGTCAGATGATTTAGACCCGCAAAGCCGGACGGTTGGCGTGGTGGTGAGTGTCACTGGGAATTACGAAAATATAGATCCCAGTGCTAGACCGCCTTTATTGGAAGGTAATTATATGCAGGTATTACTGCGCGGTGCTGCGAGCCAATATTTTGCTATTCCTCGTTTTGCCGTGCATGAGCAGCACGTATATCGTGTTGACGATGACAATAAATTAGAGCGGTTAGAATTAGTTGAACCGCAGTATCTTGGTGAATTAGCGTTAGTGAAAACTGGCTTGCAAGAAGGTGATCAATTGATTGTCAGCGATGTTTTTCCCGCGGTTAATGGCATGAACCTAGATCCCATCGTTGATACCGCCATACAGCAACAAGTTGATCAGTGGTTGAGGTCCGCACAGTGATCCGTTTTTTTGCGGAGCATCCAACCGCTGCCAATCTGTTAATGCTATTACTCATCATTATGGGTGTTTCAGTATTGCCAGATATTAAGCGAGAAACTTTCCCCGTTATAAAAGCTTATACCGTTGATATCACGGTCCCTTATCCTGGTGCCAGTCCATTGGATGTTGAAAAGGGGATCTGTTTACCGCTAGAGGATGCACTTGATGGGATTAGCTTTATCGAAGAGAAAAGTTGTGAGGCTAGACAAAACCTCAGCTTAATGACGGTCAAGATGTTAGAGCAGGGTGACTTTGATCAGTTTATGGATGATGTTAAAAGTGCGGTCGATGGTATTGCCGATTTCCCCGAGCTGGCAGAAGAACCGATCATTACTGAGCGAGGTAGAACGCAGAATGTTGTCTCCGTCGCTTTGACTGCTGACATTCCGCAAGCGGAATTAAAAAACCTAGCTGAAGTTATCAAGCAGAATATGCTACAGCATCCAGCGATTTCATTGGTGACGATGAAGGGCTTTTCTAATAGACAGTTACGCATTCAAGTATCGCAACAGCATTTACGTCGCTACAGCTTAGACCTACAACAACTAGCCAATATTATTGCCAAACAAAATGTGGATTTACCTTTAGGCTCTATTGAAACTAATTATGCTGATGTGCAGCTACGGTTTAACGATGAACGAAGCAGTGTTTCATCGTTAGCTGAGTTAGTGATTTTTAAAGGCGAGCAAGGTAATGAAGTTCGCCTAGGTGATATTGCGACCATTGTCGATACCTTTGAGCTGGCAGAAGATAAAGTCACTTTTAATGGTCATCCTGCTGCTTTATTAAAGATTAATAAAAATACCATCGACGATAGCTTGAATATTTTAGTGGCTGTTGAAGATATTATTGAGCAAGAACTGAAAAAACTACCTGAGGGTGTGTCGCTAGCCATTACTCAAGATGCGACCAGTATTGTTAAAGATAGAATCAATATGCTGATGAGGAATGCTTGGCAGGGTTTGTTATTAGTCTTTGCTGTTATGTGGCTGTTCTTTTCGATTCGCTATGCATTTTGGGTCGTGATGGGTTTGCCGGTGTCCTTTTTAGCCAGCGCGTTTCTATTAAGTCACTTAGGCATAACCATTAATATGATATCAATGGTCGCGCTGCTATTGGCTTTAGGTATTCTAATGGATGATGCCATTGTGATATCTGAATCAATCGGTAGCCAGATTAAAAAAGGCTTGAAACCGCTGGCAGCAGCCGTTGAGGGAACTAAGGCGGTTGCCAGTGGTGTGGTGTCATCGTTCATTACAACCTTATGTATCTTTACGGGCCTAATGTTTTTAGAGGGCGATATAGGGCAGATACTGAAAGTAATTCCTATCGTCTTAATCTCCGTGATCACTGTTTCTTTAGTTGAAGCT
>CALBVI010000487.1 GCA_937969395.1 uncultured Spongiibacteraceae bacterium
ATACTAATAGTTTAATACTAATAGTTTAATAGTAAGATTTTATACATTTTATAGTTAAAAATAGCATGTGGAATAAAACATGATTTCTGAAGAAGAGCTCTTAAATTTAAAAACAGTCGGTATTATTGAGTCTGACAAGCCTAAAATGCGAACACGTAACGTCAACGTTTTTTATGGTGATAAACAAGCGATTCATGATGTCAGTATCGATATTGGTAAAAATGAAATCGTTGCGATGATTGGCCCTTCAGGTTGCGGCAAGTCAACGTTTTTGCGTTCACTAAATCGCATGAACGAATCGATTGATGGCTGTCGCGTCACCGGAGATATTTTATTGGATGGCGATGATATTTATCGAGGCAGTATGGATGTCGTCGAATTACGTGCCCGTGTCGGCATGGTATTTCAAAAGCCCAATCCCTTTCCTAAAAGCATTTACGACAATGTTGCCTATGGCCCAAGAATTCACGGCCTGTTTGATAGCAAAGATGAATTGGATGGCATGGTTGAACAAAGCTTGCGCCGCGCTAGTTTGTGGGAAGAGGTCAAGGATCGTTTGCATGGACCCGGTACAGGTTTGTCGGGAGGTCAGCAGCAGCGTTTATGTATTGCGCGAGCAATCGCGGTAAGTCCAGAAGTTATTTTAATGGATGAGCCTTGTTCGGCACTTGACCCCATTGCGACCGCAAGAATTGAAGAGTTGATTGAAGAGCTAAGTGAAAATTATGCCATTGCGATGGTGACGCATTCGATGCAACAAGCTGCACGGGTATCTCATCGCACCGCGTATTTTCACTTGGGAAAATTAGTTGAAGTTAATGAAACCAAACAAGTTTTTACATTGCCAGAGCATAATCTGACAGAAGCATATATTACCGGACGATTTGGTTAAGGAGATATAATGGACAGCCTTTCTTTTGACGATCATATCGTCAAGCAGTTTGATGATGAGTTAGAAAGTATTCGCAGCCAGTTATTAGTGATGGGCGGCAAAGTTCGCGGCCAATTATTAATGGCAACAAAAGCGATTGAAGATTTAGACAGCGAGCTAGCGCGGCAAGTGATTGCTGAAGAAGTTCATGTCGATGAAATGGAAATGGAGATCGATGAAGCCTGCATTTTAATTATTGTAAGACGTCAGCCAACGGCCAGCGACTTGCGCTTTATTATTGCGGTGGGTCGAGCAGTGCGTGACTTAGAGCGTATTGGTGATGAGGCCAAAAAAATTGCAGTGCATGCACTAGAGTTGATTGAATATGAAAGCACTCACGGCTATCGAGAAATTCGCCATATTAGTCAATCGGTGGATGCCATGTTAAAACATGCGCTAGAAGCCTTCGCTCGCTTAGATACTAAAGCAGCGATGAAAGCATTTGCAGAAGATGAAAAAATTGACGAAGAGTATAAAACCTCTCTTCGAGAATTGATGACCTATATGATGGAAGATCCGCGCAGTATTAAGCGGGTAATGAATGTGATGTGGGTGCTGCGTTCTTTAGAGCGTATTGGTGATCACGCTGAAAACCTATGTGAGCAAATTGTTTTTATTGTAAAAGGCGACGATATTCGTCACGGTAATTTATAGCTTTTAATTTACAGCGCGTGTTATCGAGTGGTTTTAACTAGGGGTTGTGTAACTAGAGGCTATAGCTAGGAACTGTGACATCAGTGTACGGTCGGTGAAAATAACTGGGTAATATCATTTTTACCAAAACTATAATGCTGATGGCAAAATTCGCAGTTGGTTTCAATCAGCCCTTGTTCGGCAATTATGTCTAATAATTCCTGCTCACCTAAAGTCGTCAGCGCTTTTAAGGTTCTGGTACGAGAACAGTGACATTGAAAACTCATCGCAGTAGGCTCAAAAACTCTGACCTGTTCTTGGTTATAAAGCCGATAAAGCAAATCATTAAAAGACAGTTCGATTAACTCTTCACTGGTTAATGTACTTGCTAGATGGGTAAGGTGTTCCCAGTTGGCGACGCGCTGACTTGGGTCGGCATTGCCGGTTGCTGGTAATTCTTGCAACATCATACCGACAGCATTTTTGCCATCGGCGTTAAGCCAAAAACGGGTCGATAATTGCTCGCTTTGTTGAAAGTAAGCTTCTAAACATTGCGCTAAATTGTCGCCGTTCAGTGACACAATACCTTGATAGCGTTTACCTTGCTTTGGTTCTACGGTGAGAATCAATTGGCCGTCAGTTAGCAACTTATGAAAATCGTCACTTGATGCCTTGTCAGCTTCTTTAGCAATAGCGCGTAATGTGTGATTAGAACTCGCCTCCGCCATAATCAACGGGATTTCCCCTTGGCTGCGAGCCTGCAGAGAAATATTGCCTTCAAATTTTAATGTCGCACTGAATAAAGCGGCTGCCGCTAAAAACTCACCCAATAAATTTGCCACTACCTCGGGGTAGTTATGCGCAATTAAGGTGTCTTGATAGCTTTGGTCAAGGTGAACTAACTCCCCTCGAACATCGGTTTGTTCAAATAGAAAGCGCTGGAGTTGGTCTTTATTGGTTGGCATATTCATGGGCGCGATTATAGGGAATCAAACAAGCCGATGCGAGATCAAGTTGCTTTTATTCAAGTTGATTGATTAAGTGACTCTTAGTTAAGAGGCGATTTGATTAAAGGGTTCAGCTTATTGGTCTTGGATTTTCTTAAAGCGATGAATTTGTCGGCGCTGCTTTTTATTGGGTCGTTCGGCAGGTTGTAAATCTAAGCCTCTTAGTACTTTGCGCTGGGCGGAGCTTTCTTCGCGCAACTTAATACTTTGCGGGGTTTCTGTGTATAGTAGCATCGCCTCCGGATTGCCCCTGCGTTGCGCAGATAAGGCGATAACTTCGACTTCTTTTTCATCCCAGCCATTACGAATTTTAAGTAATGCGCCAACCTCAACATCCTTACTGACTTTGCTACGGGCATCGTTATAGCGAACCTTGCCGCCTTCAATCGCCTGCTTAGCTAAACTGCGAGTTTTGAAAAAGCGCGCAGCCCATAGCCATTTATCAAGTCGAACGTTGGTCGCTGGAAAAGGGTGCGTAGTCATAGTGAAGACTCAAGAGTTTGGTCGATCGGCATGATCTCATCGAAATGTAATATACCGGGGAATTCCGTATGCTGTCGTTTCGCCTGCTTGCTATCCGGCTGTAGTAGAGTAAGTAAGTACTTAATTCCAAAAGTTTGCGCCGATGCCAATACGCTAGCAGTATCATCAATTAATAAGGTGCGTTCTGGTTTAAACGGGTGGTTGATGCGCATTTGTTGCCAGAAGTGAGGCTGCTCTTTAGGGGTACGAAAATCGTGAGAAACAATAATTTCATCAAACAAATCGGCAATGCCTGTGCGTTTGAGCTTTATGTCTAAGCTGTTGCGGTGCGCATTAGTGACTAGCATAACGTGTTTATTGGCCGCTTTAAGCTGTTGGATAAACTCAACTACATAGGGGCGAATGGCGATCATATGTTGTATCTCCCGTTTTAAAGCGGGGATATCCAGCTGCAGTTGCTCGCTCCAATAATCCAGACAATACCAATTTAGGCTGCCGCGCTCGCGTTCAAAGCGAGTGCTTAGGTGTTTGCGGCTATCAGCTTCATTCTCGTCGTGAATATCCGCATAGCGCTTAGGTAGATACTCAAGCCAGAAGTAATTATCGAAATATAAATCCAGCAGCGTGCCATCCATATCTAAAAGAATGGTGTCTACATCTTGCCAATTAATCATAGGAGAGCTTCGGTCACTATTCAGCGCCAATTATGCCGCTTGGCTTGGGTATTGTTAAGTTAAGATTGAGGGTTAAGCTGAGATTGATAGTTAAGTTAAGATTGATGTTAAGCTGAGATTGATAAGAGTGATTTCGTGTTGTGCGGCTTTGATACATTAACAAAGGGAGGGGGCGGTCGAAGGGAAGTGCGGTGATAGGGCGGTTTAGTTGTTCGTTTTGTTCTGGTCGCCATCAATAGGCGCTTCATTCTCTTCGCCAGCTTGATCAGCAGGTGCGGCGCTTTCGCTGATAAGTTCTTCGCCGTAAGAAATACTTAACCACCATGGCTGTCCGCGAAAGCTTTTGCTGTTAGTTCTGCGGCCATCAGCTTGTTTGCGGCGATCAAGAGCAGCAGGCATAGGCAGAGATTGCTTTCTGCGGTCTGTGCTTCTGCGACGATCAGCAAACATGGAAGACGACTGTATCATTAACGCTTATCTCTATCGGGCGTAATCAGTAAATGTATTTAGGTGTTTTTGCTGGTGACCAATCTGATTGCTATTAAGAGTTAAACTCGGGAGTTAAAGCTAGCAATTAAAGGCTCTGTGAGCTGATTGGTGTACCCAGTGTAATTTTTGAACGCCATTGGTACAAGCGAAAAGTGTAAAAACGGTGTAAAAAGCGAAATAGTTGCATTTTATGTGAATGACTTAACTGTAGAGACCGTGTATTGAGGTAATAAGCAGAGCGCTAAACTATATAAAGTTCTGCGTGAGTAGGAGGTAATGTCGCACAAGGCATGCATTATAGAATTCATAATTTTAGAAACCATGTTTATCTCAAAAATCTAAGAAATCAAGAGTTGGAGAATAAATTAAGCGAAGTGATGTAGTAAACCCATCCACGTCTATTTGGCTGCCATCACTACTTCTGTTGTTATGCCACTTAACATCTACCGTCATGTAAAATTCGTCGACAAATTCAAATTCATAGTATGCACCTAGGTATATGGTCTGAAAATTCACATTTCTTGATGTTGTCAGATTTTCCCCAATAGGCAGCTCATTAAATGGCGTAGCGTCAGTTCGAAAGCGAACATCGGTTGTGATGGTATCTGAAACTCTAAATCCCGTGAGTCCGAGTAATAACCCGTAATCCATTTGGTTATTATTAGAGTGTTTGTACATATACCTCTTGTAGTTACCTAGAATCGGAACTCTCAACGAAAAGTCATACTCTACGTCTAGCTCTGATTCTATTGCTGACCGATAGATAGCTGAATTGTCATCGGAGCCATTTAAAAGTTGGCTCTCTACCGAGGAAACAATAGTTGATGTTTCGTTGTACGTTGGTATGCTCAAGCCTAGCTCTAGCCAAGGAAGTTTGGCTGCAATGTCAAAGTTCATATAGCTTTTGTTTGCAAAGCTTTGATCAAAAAATATTGAAGAAGGGGCACCTCCAGTAGTTGGTGCAAAAGGGCTTAAGTCTATAAGGCCTTTGCTCCTATAACCAATTAATGGCGTATATGTATAGGATATGCCTAGGCCTGCTTGAAAACGGCTGCTTCTAAGGTACTTTTGAGAAAACAAAGAAAGCTCTTCAGCAAAATCTTTTTTTCGATATTCCCGTTGTTGGTCAGAAATTGAAGAGTCGCTTAATAAGGCGCTTGCTTTGACAAGTATAGGCATTCTTGTTCTTAGCTGATTACTTAAATTTGTATTGTAGTGAATCTTATCTGTGTAGCTACTATCTCGAAGATTACTAGTGATATCTCTCATTTTTTCAACGTAAGTGGCGTCGTTGACTAGGCTTAAGTTGGTGTTAAGTGTGATTACGTAGTTATATAGTAGATCTGTATCTATTTTTCG
>CALBVI010000488.1 GCA_937969395.1 uncultured Spongiibacteraceae bacterium
TTTTTAGCGCGATGATTAAGCCTGTAAAGATAAAGGCGCCAGGGGGAAGAATTGCGAGTAAGAATTGTTTGTAATCGTTGAAGACAACAATTTTCCAATTTTTAGCAGCTTCACCAAATAGTAAATCCATATTATTAAATAAAGCACCGGTGCCAATAAGTTCACGAACTGCGCCTAACATTAATAAAATAACGGTAAAGCCTAAGCCCATAATAAAGCCGTCGTACATAGCGGGTAAAATCGCGTTTTTGCTGGCGAAGGCATCGGCCCGGCCTAGGATTACGCAGTTAGTGGTAATTAATGGCAGAAAAATACCGAGAATCTGGAACAAATCATAGGTGTAGGCCTGCATCAGTAATTCAATGCAAGTCACTGCTGCGGCAATAATCATAACAAATACTGGGAGTCTTACTGCGTCGGATACAACGTTACGAATTAGCGACACACAGGTATTGGAAACCGTTAGTACTAACATGGTAGCTAAGCCCATGCCGATAGCATTGATGACTGAGCCGGTAACGGCTAATAGCGGACAGAGTCCTAGCAATTGAACAATGGCAGGGTTATTTTTCCACAGGCCGTTGGTCGAAAGTTCTTTATAGCTTACTTCAGCCATTGTTAGCCTCTTTGGTTTCTAGAGTACTTGTTTTGCTACTGTCTAAAATACGCTGCTTATGTTGTTCAAAATACTGTAATGCCTTGGCAATACTTTTACTGACTGCGCGAGGAGTGATAGTGGCGCCAGTAAACTGATCAAATACACCGTTATCTTTTTTCACTGTCCATTGTTCTAAGCTTGGGTTTAGGAGCGAGCGTGCAATAAAGCCATCGACCCAATCACTTTTCTTTTTATCGATAGCGTCACCCAAACCGGGTGTTTCTCGGTGCGATAAAATGCGAACACCGGCTATTGTTCCGTCAACATTAACACCAATAATCATATCGATATCACCGGTATAACCATCTCGTGCAGTGGCAGGTAAAATGACGGCTACCGGTATATTGTCCTGCTGCGCTATATACAATTGCTTAGCGTTTCGCAAACCAAGTAACTCGCTATCATTGACCGACTGAGCGTCATCTAACATAGAGTTGTTGTGCCGCGACTTGGGGATGATTTCTAAAAGCGCACGTTCTTCGGCGTGGCGAATATTGTCACGAATCTTATCACCAGTACCAAGAAAAGTTCCGGCAATAATAGCGGTACTGATGATAGCAAATAGTCCCAGCAAAAGAGCATTGCGGCTAATCGAAGCAGTTAGCATCAGCTGCCTCCCTTTGGCTTTTTAGCTGGCTGGTGACCATAAGTGCGCGGCCTTGTGTAGTAATCTAGCAGCGGAGCAGAAAAATTCATCAGTAATACAGAGAAGGCAATTGCGTCAGGGTAATTACCCCACACACGAATTAAATAAAGTAATATGCCAATCGATGCGCCATAAATAATACGGCCTTTATTGGATACAGCTGAAGTGACGGGATCGGTAACAATGAAAAACGCACCGAACATAGTCGCGCCACTTAATAAATGAAACAGTGGTGAACCGCCGGAAGCTGAACTGCCGCCATCGTAAAAAAGTGCTGACATGACAGATAAAGCAATCAGCATGCTGATAGGTGCATGCCAGGTAAAAACTCTCTGCCATAATAAAAATAGACCGCCACCGAGAAAGGCGATATTCACCCACTCCCAACCTATACCTGCCCAGTGACCAAACTGCGCATTCTGAGCCCAAATGTCGCTTACCATTAGGCTGTTGTTTTGTTTTAAAACATCTAATGGCGTAGCCATGGTAATGCCGTCAATACTGAAAGCGGCAATGCTATCGCGGCCCATGAACAGTGCGCCTAAGGCGTCAGCTATAGAGGGCAGGCTGCCGACAAAAGCGCCTTTGGGTGCCGCCCACATGGTCATTTCAACCGGGAATGAAATGAGCAAAACCACGTAGCCAACCATGGCTGGGTTGAACGGGTTATAGCCCATGCCGCCGTATAAATGTTTAGCAATTAAAATAGCAAAACTGACGCCAACAAAGATTAACCACCAGGGAGAGTAGGGTGGTAAGGCAATACCGATTAATACCGCGGTGACTAAAGCACTGCAGTCATTGAGATAAAAACTAATTGGTCTTTTGCGTAACATTAGCGCTAATGACTCAGCGGCAACCGCGACTAAGCAAGCCCAAATAATATTAACAAGAGTGCCCCAGCCAAAATAGTTAGTCAGCGCCAAAACACCGGGTATTGTTGCAAGCAATACTAATTGCATTAGCCGCTGCGTACTCATTGGCCCTGTGGCATGAGGTGAAGTAACTTTTAATAAGGCCATCAGTGTTGTGCCTTTTCTGTCAGCGCTGCTTTTGCATCACTGAGTTTTATCGTTAATTTGTCAATTGATTCGGCGAGGATTTCGGTGTTGTCGCTGCCTTCCGCTTGCGCTTTGGCTAATCGGTCTTGGGCTTTTTCGATTCGTTTAGTGATCGAGTCTACTGCGTTCTGTAATCGTTCTTGATCACTCATGCTCGAAAACGCTGCTCTTTTGGCGACGGCTTGAGCTATCACATCTTGCACAACGTCGTCGCCAGCGACGGGTTGTTTGGCTGTTTTAGTTTTGGCGGCTGGATTTTCGGATGCGACAGTTTCTGGTGTCTGTTCCGCTGCTGGCAGTTTTGCCAATTCTTGCTCAGCCGCAAGAAGTTTGTCTTGTAAGCCCTTAACGCTATCTTCAAAAATAGCTAATTTGTCCGAATTTTCAGCTTTGGCAATATCGAGTTTTTGCTGTGTCTTTTCAATGCGTTTTTGCAGTGAACTAATGGCTTGCTCTGCTTTTTCTCGAGGTGACAGTTCAACCTTATTGGCACGTTTTTGTTGCGCTCTCGCAATTGCTTGTTGAGCGGCATCATTGCTGTTGTCTGCACTTGTTTCAGTATTGCTTTGATGGTTTTCTTTCGTCGTGTTCGCTGCGATAAATTGTTCTAGCGTTTGTTTTGCTTGCTGATATTTTGCTTCGGTTTTTTCGACCCCCGTTTCAAAGGCAGCAACTTTATCGGAGTTTTGCTGTTGTGCTTGCGCGAGTTTTTCTTTTGCGCTAGCTAGACGTTTTTCTACACTGGCGAGTGCTTGCTCTAAACTTTCGCGAGTTGGTTTGTCGTCGGTATTGCCTGCACGTTTTGCTTTGGCTCGTTCTATCGCCGCCTGTACCGCATCGACCTTCGCGGTTTTATCATCACTCGCGCTAGCGGCCTTGGCTTGAGCCGCGGCTTTACGAGCTTCACGTTTAGCTATTTTTTCGGCTTCTAATCTTTCAATGCGCGCTTGTCTTGCTTCAAAGCGTATTTTCGCATGCTCGGCATTTTTTGCGTCTAAATCTCGTTGACGAATATCCGCTTTAGAGGCGCGGTAGTATTGCACTAAGGGAATGTTACTAGGGCATACAAAAGAGCAGGCACCACATTCTATGCAATCCTTTAAATTATGTTCTTCGAGTTTTTCGTACTCTTTGCCGCGAGCAAACCAATAGAGTTGCTGCGGCAGCAGTGACGCGGGGCAAGCTTCAGCACATAGCCCGCAGCGAATACAGGCTTGCGCAGGTGTCGGTGGTGCAATCTCTTTTGCCGTAGGGGCTAAGATACAGTTAGTCGTTTTTACCACTGGGACGTCAGTATTTTCTAAGGTGAAGCCCATCATTGGACCGCCCATAATTAACCGTGAACAATTTTTCGGATTAAAACCGCATTGCTGTAATAAATAGTTAACTGGTGTGCCGAGTAATACTTCTAGGTTTTTTTGCTGCTCACAGGCGTAACCAGTAACGGTGGTGATTCTTGAAATTAGTGGCTCGCCAAATTTAATCGCACGATAAATTGCAACAACAGAACCGATATTCTGACAAACAATACCTACCTGCGCCGGTAAACCGCCAGCGGGAACTTCTTTGTCTGTGAGTATTTGTATGAGCTGTTTTTCACCACCTGATGGATATTTGGTGGGGAAAGATACAATCTCAATACCCGTACCTTCAGCTGCTTTTTGTAGTGCAGCAATGCCTTCGGGTTTGTTATCTTCAACGCCGATTAAAGTGGCTTCACTGGGATTAATTAAGTGGCGAAGAATTTTTGTGCCTTCAATAATCTGTTCAGCACGTTCGCGCATCAACATGTCATCAGCGGTGATATAGGGTTCGCATTCAGTGCCGTTAATAATCAGTGTGTCGATGGGTTGATCATCACGGACACCGAGTTTAACCGCGGCGGGAAATCCAGCACCGCCCATACCTGCTATGCCAGCTTCGCGAATTAAGTTTAACAGCGCCTTTTTTTCTAGTGAACTGTAATCTTCAATACCGTTGTGTTCGATCCACTGATCTTGTTGATCGGTTTTGATCACAATACAGGGTGCACTCATGCCGGAAGGGTGCGCAATAACTCGGTCTTCAATGGCAATCACTTCACCGGAACTAGACGCATGTACCGGTACGCTGACAAAGCCTTTGGCAGTAGCTATACACTGGCCTTTTAAAACTTTATCGCCAACATTAACAATCGCTTCTGCTGGCGCACCAATATGTTGTGATAGCGGCAAAACCAATACTTCAGGAATACCGGCAGCACTAATAGCTTGCTGATTGGATTGCTGTTTGTTTTCTTCGGGGTGGACGCCGCCGTGAATATCCCAAACTTTTCTCACGCTGCTACCTCGTCATCACTATCACTGCTTTTATCATCATCTTTATCAGTACGAGGTTTGAGATCGGTCACAATAATTTGTTCACTAGGCTGAGGTAAATTCCAGCTCCAGGTTTGCAGGTTGGTGTTAATGGGGAGCATATCAATACAATCGACTGGGCAGGGTTCAACGCATAAATCGCAGCCGGTACATTCACTTTTGATAACTGTGTGCATTTGTTTGGCTGCACCGAGAATCGCGTCAACAGGACAGGCCTGAATGCATTTGGTACAACCGATACATTCATCTTCGCGGATATAGGCAACAGTTTTAATCGCTTCTTCGCCATGCTCGGCATCGAGCGGTAAGGCTTCTACGTCGAGTAAGTCGGCCAGCGCTTGAATAGTACCTTCGCCACCGGGAGGGCACTTGTTGATAGCTTCGCCATTTGCAATAGCTTCGGCATAAGGCCTACAACCGGGATAGCTACATTGACCGCATTGGGTTTGTGGTAACAGTGCTTCAACTTGATCGGCGATCGGATCGCCTTCGGTTTTAAATTTTACTGCGGCAAAGCCTAGCAAGGCACCGAAAGGCAAACCTAAAATCGTCAGCGCGATTAAAGCGGTAATAAACGGGTATTGTTGGACGAGTTCAAACATAGTCGATTTCTGCTACACCAATCCCGCAAAGCCCATAAAGGCTAGCGACATGAGACCGGCGGTAATCATACCGATGGCAGGGCCTTTAAATGCTTGAGGTACATCGGCGACGGCAAGACGTTCACGCATGGCGGCGAATAAAACTAATACTAATGAGAAACCAAGTGCAGCACCAAAACCATAAAATGCTGACTCTAAAAAGCTGTGTTGTTTATTGATGTTCAATAGGGCAACACCGAGTACCGCGCAGTTGGTAGTGATTAGTGGTAGAAACACACCGAGTACCTTATAAAGCATAGGGCTACTTTTGCGCACGACCATTTCAGTAAACTGCACTACGACGGCAATCACTAGAATAAAGGAGATCGTTTTTAAGTATTCAAGCCCGAGCGGCAATAATAGCCACTCATAAGTTAACCAACTAACAATAGAGGCTAATGTTAATACGAAGGTGGTTGCGCTAGACATGCCAATGGCCGTTTCTAGTTTGTTAGACACGCCCATAAAAGGGCACAGTCCGAGAAACTGTACTAAGACAAAATTGTTGACCAGAATCGCTCCGATCAATAGCAGTGAATAATCTGCCAGCATAGTATTACCTGTTAAATTTGATCTCGTCTGGGTTTCTGTTTACTTGCCCAGATGTAATGAATCTAATAAAGATCTTGTCGTACTTACTATTTATGTTGAGCTATGTTGAGCCGACGAATTAGCGCGCTAGTTTAACATGGCTGCAGTCGTGTTTAATAAGCAGGCCTGCTCGTTCGTTTGCCCAGCTTATTTCACTCTCATCCCCGCTTTAGCGCCGTTGTCTGGCTGTAATAACCAGATGTCGTCACCGCCAGGGCCCGCTGCTAAGACCATACCTTCAGACATGCCAAAACGCATTTTGCGAGGCTCTAGATTGGCGACCATAACCGTTAATCGGCCAATAAGGTCTTCCGGTGCGTACGCCGACTTAATACCCGCAAAGACTTGCTTGCTGCCATCGTCACCAAGGCTTAAGGTCAATTGCAGCAGTTTATCTGCACCTTCGACGTGTTCGGCTTTAACAATTTCGGCGATGCGTAAATCAATTTTAGCAAAATCATCAAAGCTAATGGTCTCCGCTGGTGCGGTATCTTTCTTAGCTGATTTTTTGGCTTTTTTTGGTTTT
>CALBVI010000489.1 GCA_937969395.1 uncultured Spongiibacteraceae bacterium
TGTCTTGACGTCAAAAGGTTCTTCCGGCTTTGGCGGGAGAGATCAAGACGATATTATTTACGCGCCGTTAAAAACAGTAGGGCTGAGGTTGTCGGGGCAAACTTATTTGTCCTCTATGACCGTAGCTGTAGAAAATACCGATTTAATTAGCAGCACTGAAGATGAGTTGACCGCATTTTTGACAGCGCGACATGGCACCGAAGATTTTCGAGTTTTTAACAGCGCTGAATTGATAGAAAATGTTTCGGCATCACAGGAAACGTTTACCATTTTATTAGGTTCTGTTGCCGCCATTTCATTATTAGTAGGTGGTATCGGCGTTATGAATATTATGCTGGTATCGGTAACTGAAAGAACGAGAGAAATCGGTGTGCGTATGGCAACAGGTGCTAGGCAGCGAGATATTCTTCAGCAATTTTTGGCTGAAGCTATTGTCGTTACCGCTATTGGTGGATTACTAGGTGTTGCTTTAGGTGTTGGCGCTGGTCAATTAGTTTCATTACTGGGTACCAATGTTAAATTTACACCGCAGCCGATGATTTTAGCGTTTAGTTGTGCCGCTGCGACAGGGTTGATTTTTGGTTTTGCGCCAGCGCGTAAAGCTGCAAAGCTAGATCCAGTCGTTGCACTTGCCAGTGATTAAAGCGGTAAATAATCTTTTTGAGATGGATGGGAATAATTAATAACATGCAACAGTTTAAATGGATTAGTAATGTCCTTGTCCTTGGAATTAGCTTAACAGCTATTGTTTCTTGTGCACCACTGAAGACGACATTGCCGGAAGCCGATCTTCCTGATAATTGGCAGGGGCCGCGTTCAACTCAAGCTGCTCTGTGGCCTGAGAGAGATTGGTGGCAGCAATTTGGCAGTGCGGAGTTAAATGATTTAGTTGTACAGGTCGAAGAAAGTAATTTTGATTTGGCTATCAATAAGAATAACTTGCGTAGTGCGCAATTAACGATGATTGGTGCCGGATTTGATTTATGGCCTACGCCGAGTTTAAGTATTGGCAATACAGGATTAAAAACAGGTATTGGTTCTGGCACAACAACTAATAGTAATACTTTCTCTTTAGATGGCACTATTAGTTATAACAATATCTTGAGCAAGTATTCTGATCATCAATTAGCATTAGCTAATTATGATTCAGCTCAAGCATCTGCAGCAGATACAATACTAAGTACATTAGGTACGACGGCTAATACCTATTTTCAATTATTATTTGTTCGTGACCAAATAAAAACAGCAGAACAAAATTTAGAAAGTGCCCAAACAATTGCACAAATTACCCAGTCAAAAGTTGATGCGGGGGTCACAACGGCTGTTGATGCTTTGCAGCAACAAATTGCAGTTCAGCAACAATTGAATCTTATTGATAGCTTAAAACAGAGTGAATTGGCGTCAAAGTCATCATTGGCTTTGTTGTTGGGTCGGTCAGTGCAAGACTTTGATCTTGAAGCGATAACGTTAGCTGATATTATTGTGCCAGAGGTTCAGCCGGGGCTTCCTTCCGAGCTTTTAGTGAGGCGTCCTGATTTGGTAGAAGCGGAAGCTGATCTTCGCAGTGCTAAGGCAAATGTAGACTTAGCGAGATTGGCTTTTTTGCCATCAATTTCGTTAACCGCAAGCAGTAACTCTTCAGGTAGTTCGCTAAGCAATATTTTAAAAAATCCAGATCCTGTTGCTGTTACGGCAAAGTTAGTGCAAACCATATTTGATAACGGCTCTCGCAGTCGCAATGAAGAACGTAGTCGATTGTCATTAGAAAATAGTTTGTTTTCATATCGCAAAGCTGTGTTAGGGGCTTTTAATGATGTCGAAGTTGCTTTGGGTAATATCAGATTCTTAGATGCGCAAGCCAAAACAGCAAAGAGAGATTTGGAGCGCGCAACAGAGGCGTTTCGAATTTCTGAAGTACAGTACCGAGAAGGTGTGCAAAATTTTCAGACGTTATTAAATACGCAGGAGACTTTATATTCAGTTAGAGATAATTATTTAAAGAATAAATTGTCTCGTCTCAATGCGATAGTGGCTTTTTATCAAACCTTAGGTGGTGGCTGGGAAAAAGAGCTTTTAGTAAAAGAATAGCTTGAACACAATGTGAAAATTGGTTCGTTGTCGTAAAGGTTTAATAGTAAACTGTATAAGTCATTCTATTGCTATCAATTAACCAGTTAGCTTAGAAAATATAATAATAAGTATGATTTATAGCTAATCTTTATACAGAGGAACTTAGAAATGAAAAAATTAGCACTGATCTCATCAGTCTCACTAATCACCTTAGGTGTAGCCAGTGTAAGTTTTGCCCACCACTCAAGTGCACCGCATTTTGATAATACGATTGACCTTTCACTTGACGGTGTAGTTACCGACTGGAAAATGGTTAATCCACATGGTTATATTTATTTTGATGTAACAACCAATGGTGAAACGGTTAACTGGCGCTGTGAAACAACGTCTGGAAGCTCTCTACGCAGACAGGGCTTTAGCGATGAAACCTTTGCAATAGGTACCAAAGTAACTATTAAGGGTAACCCCGCCCGTCGAGAAGCAAATCATTGTTACGCTAGCAGCTTCGTTTTTCCGGATGGTAATGAAATCGCTCGCTATGGCGTAGTTGAAGGTGCGACGCCTGAAGTCGTAGCAGTCGCTGATACGCCGCGAGAAAAAACATTAGCAAATGGCCAACCTAATATCAGCGGATATTGGGTGCGAGCTGCTCGCGGAGCCCCACCAGCACGTCCTGCTGGAGGGCAAGAAGCTAAAGGTGGTGCTCGTGGAGCCGGAGGCCAAGCTGGCGGTGGCCGTGGTGGTGCAGCTTATGATTTAACTGAAGCAGCGCTAGCCACTCAGGCAAAATATGAACAGATATATGACGATCCGAGTATTCATTGCGATATAGGTAATATCTTTTTCGGCTGGGGGCATGATTCACACGTCAATGCGATCACTCAAGAAGATGATAAAGTCATTATGCAATATGGGTACATGGATTATGTTCGTACTATCCATCTAGGTATGAAAGAGCATCCCGCAAACATCGAGCCAAGCCGTGGCGGCCATTCTATCGGTAGCTGGGAAGGTGATACTTTAGTTGTTGATACGATAGGCTTTACCCCAGGTGTATTGCACCCACTTAATGGCACGCCGCATAGTGATCAAATGCATACCGTTGAAAGAATCTCCTATGATGCAGAATCTAAGAGTTTGAAACGCGATTATCTGATTACTGATCCACTGTATTTGAACAAGCCCTATAGCGGATCAGACTCACAGAATATATCAGCTCAAGCTTATGAGCCTTATAACTGTACAGAGTTAAGTGGCGACAATAATCGGCGCCCTGATAGTAGTGAAGGATAATTCCTCTACTCAATAAAGAGCGTACTCTAGTAAAAGGCCAGTAATTATTACTGGCCTTTTTTTGTTGGTAAAAACGTTTAGATATAAATTCTAGACAAAAGGCATTGAGGTGTTGGATCTCACCCGAACTGAATACTCGAGCACTGTCTCGCACAACAGATGTTGCATCAATTTACCCATGATAATGTTTAATTTCGGGAGTGAAGACGTCCTTGGATTTTACTTCTTATGAGGGCTGCTATTGACCCATAACAGTCTGTCGGTAACACCACAAATCCTATCCGAAAGCAGACACTATGCCAGTGTTTTAGCTAGCCGTATATAGGGGGCTTTTGACTGATACGCTTGCTCACAACTTCTTGAGGTCAGCCACTACTTATGATGACAAGAGCTTCTTATATTATGACCTTAAGCGATTTAATACGATGAGGATATATTCGGCTTATGAACTTGCGACCGCTGCCTTTAAACACTTACGGAAACAATTCAGCTTCAATGTAGAGCGAACCATTACCGAACTCAATGGCGTTTCGGTTATTCCGCTAACAGTAAAACTGTTCAGTTGCCGTATAGTTCACGCTTTACCCTACCATTTATATCGTCAGGCTCTAATTAATAAAATGAGTTTTTTATAGCTCTCAGTTCGGTTAGGCTTGCAGGTGGAGATAATTCTATTTATAGAGGGTATTAATTATGTTTTCTCGACGACATTTTTTAGGTGCCAGTGCCGCAACACTTTTAGCCTGTGCAAGTAGGCTCAGTGCACAGATCGAAATTGCCGGTGGTATGCATACCCAAGCTATCCCTTCAACTGGAGAGCAGCTGCCGATTATTGGTTTAGGAACTCTCGATGCGTTTAATATCGAGAAGGGCTCGGAACAGCGGGGCGCATTGTTAGATATTCTCAAATCACTCGTTGCTCAGGGCGGCACTATTTTGGATACGTCCCCATCTCCTCGCTACGGCAATGCTGAGGTGGTACTGGGAGAGTTGTGTGCGGAGCTTGGTATTACGGATCAGCTATTTTTTGCTACCAAGGTTTTTTCGGAAGGGAAGCAGGTTGGTATCGACGAAATGAATACATCGTTAAATAGGCTCCAGGTTTCTCAGATGGATCTTATGCAAGTTCACAGCATGCGGGATTGGCAGAATCATTTGCCGTCGATTCGTCAGCTACGTGAGCAAGGTAAGGTAAAATACCTTGGCGTTACCATTCATCGTGATGCCGGCCATGAGCTTATGGCGCAGTTAATCCGTGAAGAGAATCTGGATTTTGTTCAGGTCAATTACAATCTGATAGAACGGAACGCGGAAAAAGAGATTTTTCCCCTAGCCCAAGAGCATGGCGTTGCTGTCATGGTAAACGTGCCCTTTGCTAAGGCTGAGCTGTTTAATAAAACAAAGGGTGTTGCCTTGCCAGACTGGGCCGGTGAGTTTGACTGCGAGAGTTGGGCACAGTTTTTTCTTAAATATACGGTCTCTCATCCTGCGGTTACCTGT
>CALBVI010000490.1 GCA_937969395.1 uncultured Spongiibacteraceae bacterium
CGAATCAATCTATTATACGAGCCAATAATGTACGAGATGCAATGCAACAAACAAAACAAGATATTAGGCAATTTAATCCGGGAATATACTCTCAAGAACTGGTCAATCTTCTATTTAGAGGGCCAATAATATTTGCCAATCAACTTGTCGATAATAATGTAGCGGGCAGTGTTTCTACCGCGCACAGCTATTTGAAAGAACTCGAATCTGCAAAAATTATCCATAGGTCTGAGAAAAGATTTAATCGTAAAGTGGGATATATCAATACTCGACTGTTAGCTGCGTTGAGTGGCGAAATTGATTTATCGTAATGCGTTATACGTTGATAAAAAGGCATAACATTTATTGCCCTTCAATAGTGTTGTAAGCATTACAGATTCTAATGTAATTTTACGATGTGTTCGTACCGCAACGCAGGCGTAAAAAAGTAGTTGCAGTTGCGTAATAGCTAAGCTTTGTTTTTAATTGATTGCTTTTTTTGTGCATGTACTTATGATCAAGGCGAAAGGGACTGAATAATAACGATTTAAGGATTTCTATCTATCTCGCGATGCGGGATTGTCGAATATTTATTAAACCTTTGAATTTAAAATAAAAAGTTCTGATGTCTTTGTAATAGTTTCTGGGATAGGAAGCCATTGTGATATAAAGATTAGGGCTTTTGAATAAACTGTTATGAGTAATATGAAACGAACAATATTTATTTATGTTATTACATTTATAGCAGGGCTGCTTTGTGCGTTAGCAGCTTCAGGGTATTTGGTAGAGGAAGTATGGGAAAACTCTGAGGATATACTCTTTGGGAATAATATATTGAATCAAATATCACATGAGTATATGGCTCGAAATACTGTTGAAACTGTTAGGGCTCTAGATAGCAATCAGCCAGAACGGATATATGAATTATCTTGTATAAATTTATTAGTTTACACCGACCATATAAAGCCTGAGCTGTATGTTGATTCACCTGGTCGTAGGAAAGAAGTTGAAGGGCTAAAGTTATTAGCACTTGAAACTTTGACTGCACTGCAACAAAGTGGTTACTGTGAAGATTAATACTCATAACAAGTCGCTCAAACATCGTTTCGGCCAAAAAACGGCCTCCACTGGACTCGCTACGCTCGCCGTTTAGCTACTACATGACAATTATCGAGGATAAAATGGAAAGTATTATTAATAACTCGGACGAATCAAACATGGATCTAGAAAATACCGATGAAAGTAGACTTGCTAGTAGATGGAATCGTCTTTGGGCTTCATTGATTGATGCTTTAACAATTATCCCTATAACTATTCCATTGATGTATTTTACAGGTGGTTTTGATGGAATCTCAGAAGGGATAGAGCCTTCGCTATCGTATACTTTAATCATGAGTTTAATAGCTACAGTAATATTTTTAATCATTCACGGAAAATTTCTAATAAGAGATGGGCAGACTTTAGGGAAAAAGGTTTTAAATATAAAAGTTGTAACAATAGCTGGGCAATATGCCGATATTAAAGTTTTGGGTAAAAGGTATGGTTTTTACTGGGTCGTCTCGCAAATTCCAGTTATTGGCCCAATTATAAATATGGTTAATATACTTTTCATATTTTCAAAATCTAAAAGGTGCTTACACGACCATGTAGGCGGAACAAAAGTAATAATAGCTAAAAATTAATATACGGACCGCAAGGTCCGTATATTCAGCTTTTAGGCTAGCGTAATAATGAAATTTAAAAAATTACCTTCAATGTCCCATAATTTCAGTCATTCATTTGTAAGTCTAATGAACTACGTTGATGACGGATATGTGTTTGAAGATTTATTTGACTTAGCTAAGGAAAATGAGGGTAAGGTGGTTTCAATTCAATGGATTCCTAAACTCAATACTCTATAGGAGCATTTAGCAAACGAGTCGTGAGTACTATAGCCTTAAACCAAGACTGGCTGCCAAAACACTTTGAACGTCATGAGGTAGAGGAGTCAATGGTTTCGGAAATGCGCACAGATATTGTTTGTGCAAATGGTCAAGTATCTGTGAAAGCATATGTCAAAGACAGCAGAGGTAAGGTTTATGAAAAGCACATTCAATCAGATGCCTAACAAAACCATTAATAATCTCACGAAAACGCGCTGGACTCGCAACAAGTTGCTCGCCTTTTATAGCGGCGTTATATTGCAATTAAACTAAAGACAGGATTTTAAAATAGTGGAAGACGAAGAATTAATAGATTGCGAGTGTCACGGTAAATCATTACCGGCAATGGTTTGTGAGCATTTGATAGTTCATCAAGATCAGCCAGCTGGTTTTATTGAGAACTCAAATGTTCCGGAAAATTTGCAGGCATGGTGCAATGCTTGCGAGGCTTTATACAATATTGAAGAGAGTTTGACTGAAAAATTTATAGCCTTTAATAATATGTCTATTGTTTGCAGTAAGTGTTATCAAGATATTAAGCGTAAGAATTTAATTGCACTATAAAAATTTGTTAACGAATGCCATTGTATATACTTTTTAAAGTCGTTATTTGAAACCTATTGATTAAGCTAACATTAAAAATTATTAAACATGCAATCAGATCCCAAAAAATTAGTAGAAAAAAATAAAAACCTCACTCACTCTGAATTAATGAAAGTGACCTCACATGTTCAGCGGCCACAGGGTGAGTGGATTTTACATACGGTGATGATTGAAGACTGCGATGCGCCATTTAAATTCAAGCGCAAAGGTAAATATCTAAGCTTAAAAGGCGCCAGAGTGAACATGACCTATTACCCAACAAAGGAAGTGGTTGCGGGTATGGATTTTGAGGTGATGAAAGTAGTCCGTATTAAAAGAGGGTGATCTAGCTGGCTCTTGTAGGCTTGTCATAAAAGAGCTGCGCTTGAGTTTAAGGAACTTGTTAAGCTTGCATCATCATTTATTTGACATAAATGCTATAACACCATTTACTGTTACGTCTAAATGTCACTTGCATTCAATTAATCATTAACACTAAGTTCATATTTAATAATTTCGGAGACTGTTTTATGGAAATTTCAACCATCATCACTTTGGTCGTTATTGTCGGTGTTGTTTTCTATATCGTCGGTATATATAACCAATTAGTCACGTTAAAAAATCGCTTTGAAAATGCTTTTTCTCAAATTGAAGTGCAGTTAAAGCGTCGTTACGATCTTATTCCTAACTTAGTAGAAATTGCTAAAGGTTATATGAAACATGAAAGTGAAACGCTAACCGCGGTCATCAATGCCCGTAACGAAGCGATGAGCTCACTGAATGCTGCTTCATCTGACCCCAGTGGTGACGCAATACAAAACTTAGCCGGTGCCGAGAGTGCTTTGCAGGGTGCCATGAGTAAAATGAGTTTTGTGATGGAAGATTACCC
>CALBVI010000491.1 GCA_937969395.1 uncultured Spongiibacteraceae bacterium
AGACCTGCGCCGTCAACCGGAATAATTGAGTTGTCATCCAATAGCTTCGTGAGATAATGCAGCCGATTTTAATAATGACGGCTGTAATTAGCATCTTTGAGGTTTTACGTGCATCAGGCTCAATCAACTATTAACCAACAAGCAATGGATTTAAAGTACCGCTCGAGTAATTCAGGGCAGGACGAGATCTATGGTGCTGATGGCAAGATAAAGCCCTATTGGAAGGGGCTGCTTTCGAGCATGGAGCAGTTAGGTCATGCCGACTTTATTCAGAAACAGTCTAAATCCTTGCGTATTCTTCGGGATGATGGCGCGACCTATAATATTTACAGTGATATTACTGAAACTGCTTCGACCTGGTCTCTTGATCTTGTTCCCTCATTAATTAATAGCGAAGAGTGGGCAGGAATTGAGGCGGGCTTGTTGGAGCGTGCTGAATTATTTAATTTATTATTGAAAGACCTCTATGGCCCGCGTGAATTAATTCGCAAAGGCGTGATTCCCCCTGAGGCCTTATTTGCTCACCCTGGTTTTTTGCGATCTTGCGACGGTATTAGTTTGCCCGGTGAGCAGCAATTAATTTTGCATGGCATCGATATGGTACGTGATGCTAGTGGTGATATGTGTGTCATTACTGACCGAACACAATCCCCCAGCGGTGCTGGCTATGCTTTAGAAAATCGCACGGTTATGTCGCGCGTTTTTCCGAGTTTGTATCGTGAGAGTCAGGTGCATCGTTTAGCGAATTTTTTCCATCGCTTGCGAGAAAAATTAAATTCTATGTCGCCGCATCAAGAGCAGGCTCGCATCGTCGTGCTAACGCCTGGCGCGCATAACGAAACCTATTTTGAACACGCTTATATTGCCAACTACTTAGGTCTCCACCTTGTTCAGAGTGGTGACCTTGTTGTTCGCAATGGCTATGTGTGGATGAAATCTTTAGATGGCTTGAGTCGTGTCGATGTTATTTTTCGTCGAGTAGATGATTGGTATTGTGACCCTGTTGAATTGCGTGGGGATTCATTGCTGGGTGTCGCGGGTTTGTTAGAGATTGTTCGCGCCGGTCGTGTCGCAGTCGCCAATCCATTGGGTACCGGTATTTTAGAAAGTCCGATTTTCTTGCGTTATTTGCCCGCCATAGCTAAGCAGTTATTAGGTAGAGATATGCGCTTAAAAAGCATTGATACTTATTGGTGTGGCAACAAAGATGATCTAGCTTATATTAAAGATAATTTTGATGACTTGGTGGTAAAGCCTGTTCATCGAGGTAAAAAAGAAGAGAGCGTATATACCGGCTCTCTCTCTGAAAAAGAGCGTAAAGATTTTTTCGAAAAAATAGCAGCCAACCCTTTAAAGTATGTAGCGCAACCCATTTTATCGGGCAGTCATTTACCGACCTATGATAAAGGTTCAATCGTTCCTCGTCCTGGGGTATTACGCAGTTTTGTCACTGCAAGCGATTCATCTTATGCGGTAATGCCGGGAGGTTTGACGCGAGTAGGTGTAGAAGAGTCAGAATTTTATATATCTAGCCAAACAGGCAGTAAAAGTAAAGATACATGGGTTATTGCCTCTGAACCGCTAGTTATTGATAAGCGAGTAGATCAGGTTAGTGCTCATAAAGAAGCTGATTTAATTAGCTTGCCGAGTCGGGTGGTAGAAAATCTATTTTGGATGGGGCGTTATGCCGAGCGGGTAGAAGCATCGTTACGACTTCTGCGAACGGTCTTTATGATGTTTAATGGTGAGGAGCCATTAAGTGACGAAGTTAAAAGAATTTTGTTGTCAGCAGTCACCCGCGTAACAACAACGTACCCAGGCTTTGTTGATGCTGATAAAAGCTTAATAGACTCTCCCTATGATGAATTGCTCTCAGTGGTTATTGATAAGGAACGCCCTGGCAGTATCAGTGCTAATTTAAATTCTATGTTGTACTGTGCTGACGAATCCAAAGAATTGGTTTCATCAGACACTTTGCGCGTTATTAATGATATTCGCGATAGCTTAGTTGATTTGCAAGATACTTTTGCTAGCGGCATGATGACTGCGCCAGAAGAAGCGCTTGATCCATTAGTGACGGCGTTGATGGCACTTTCTGGTTTGGCGCACGAAAGTATGGTGCGAAATGTAGGTTGGCGGTTTATGCAAATAGGTCGTCGCTTAGAGCGATCTATTCAGACTAATACTATCATTAGTTATGTATTGGGTGAGTCGGTGCCTGAGCAGGATGAGCGGTTGTTGATTTCATCATCTTTGCTTTGTCTAGAAAATTTAATCAGTTATCGCCGCCGCTATAGCGCTGAGTTAAATATTAAATCATGTCTCGACTTAATCATGCTGGATACCTCAAATCCTCGCTCATTACTTTTTCAACTCGAACACTTGTATCAGCATTTGACGGTTTTACCGCAAGGCGATAAGAAAACGAATGAGTTAAAACCAGAAGAGAATTTAACGCTACAGGCGAAGACATTGGTTGAACTAGCTCAGTTAAAAGAATTATGTCTCATTAAAGATGAGGCGAGACCTAATTTGTTTGATACTTTAACGAACCTCAATAAATTGTTGGAATCAATCAGTAATATGATTACTAGTAAGTACTTTGATCATCGTGAAAGTTCACAGCAATTGGTTCGTGGTAAGTGGGAATAAACTGATGAAGTATCGCGTAACACATACAACAGAATATCAATACCAAGCGGCAGTAACGCATTGTTATAATCTTGCGCATATGATGCCACGTACGACTAGGCGGCAAAAATGTATTAGCACTAATATCAATGTTAGTCCTATGTCGATATCACAGGCACGCCGCGAGGATTATTTTGGCAATTTAGCTTATCATTTTGAAGTACAGCGTCGCCATAAACAGCTAACGATTACAGTCATTAGTCAGGTGGAAACAAACTCTCAGCCGGTACAACAGAATTTTGATTTTGGTATAAGTTGTTCCGAGGCCTTGTTGCAATTACAGCAAGCTAAAAAAGTTGAAGATATTTTAGCAAAAGAATTTTTGTTAGATTCTCCGTTAGCAAAAGTTGTCGAGGGTGTGCGTGAATATGCCGAGCCATCATTTCAAATGGATAAACCATTATTATCATGCGCGATTGATCTAACCTCACGTATATTTAGGGATTTTAAATACTCTCCGGAAGCAACAACCATATCGACGCCTTTAGAAGAAGTGTTAGATAAACGTCAGGGTGTGTGTCAGGATTTCGCGCATTTGCAAATTGCCTGCTTACGGGCGATGGGTTTTCCTGCTAAATATGTATCGGGCTATATTGAAACTTTGCCTCCTCCAGGTAAGGAACGATTAGTCGGCGCAGATGCCAGTCATGCTTGGATTTCCGTTTATTCGCCGGCGGAAGGCTGGGTTGAGTTTGATCCGACAAACGACACGCTTGCAACAGAGCAGCATATTATAACGGCTTGGGGGCGTGACTTTTTTGATGTTACACCGTTGAAAGGTGTCGTTTATGGCGGTGGTAAAGAGCCTCGGTTACGAGTCTCGGTTGATGTCGCTCGCATTGATTAGTGATTTTATGTACTATTTTTATTGCAGCTTTATTGTATATAGCAAAAATAATTGTGATAAAGTTCAGAACTGTTTGGTAGTAATAGATTATCAGTAATAAAAGACGGAAATAATTCATGATTGTAGTAAAACCTCACTGGGCCATCCGATAAAAAGTGCTGTTAGCTGACGTTATATAACGTGGCTTACATTGTTTCATTTTTTATTAGATTCTCCTCGCC
>CALBVI010000492.1 GCA_937969395.1 uncultured Spongiibacteraceae bacterium
GCTGTAAGGTATAGCAATGGCGAGAAACCCAGCTAGCGGATGAATGCCTACTAATTGAATAAATAATAATCCCCAGAATAATTCATGAACTGACCGGATAGTGGCGCAAAAAATCCTTACTGCCGTTTTTTTATAGCATAAGCTAATGATAAAGCCGCTAATGGCTGCAAAGCTAACAGCCAATAGGGCATAAGAAATGGTTTTGGATACGGCTTCAAGTAATTCTGCCCAAGGTAAAAGAGTGGGGTGCAATAAACCCGCGAGCATTTTTTTAAATTCTATTGCGGGGTTGTGAGTTATGACCTCTATGTCTGCAATAAAAAGGCAGAGTATGCCGATGAGCAGTAATATCAGCGAGCTACTAATATTATTGGAGATAAAAGCGGGGCGCTTGCTAATGCTCATACAGTGGTTGTAATTGTGACGGGGTTAGATTGTCCGGTGCGGCATCAATAATAATTTTTCCCTGCTGAAGGCCAATGATTCGATCAGCAAATCGTAGGGCCTGATCAACATCATGCAGAGCAATAACGGTTGTATCACTATTTTCAATAATGGCGTTGAGGGTTTTCTTGGCCATATTTTCGTCGAGGTTGGCGACAGGTTCGTCGGCTAAAATAATAGGGCTGTGGTTGTAAATGGCTCTAGCAATGGCGACGCGCTGTTGTTGTCCACCGGATAATTCTCCAACGCGACGGAACATGTTTTCTTCTATTTGCAAATCTAGTAATAGTTTCTCTATTGCTTTTTTGTGTATGGCTTGCGGCCAAATAAGATTTAATAAATTATAGCAATGACTATGTTGATCGAGTTGACCCATATAAACATTATGAAAGGCGCTGAGTTTTTCGACGAGACCTAGTTGCTGCGGGATCCATGCTGCGGCTGTGTTACGTTGCTGATCTAGCTGTTTATAAAGATGCGATAGAAAGGTCGATTTTCCTGCTCCGCTTTTTCCTAGCACGGCAATACGTTCGCCGTGCTTGAGAGTGAAGTGAATGTCTTCTAGTACGACTTTATGCTGGTAGCATATTTGCGCTTCATTGATGACGATTAATGGTTGATTGCTCATGGCGTTTATTAACGGTCTATTAGTTTATTGGTCTACTTGCAAGTCTATTCGCTAGTCAATTAGTCCAATGCTTTTTGCAGTATCTTCTATCGCTTGATAATCACTATTCTCTGCAGGTACAAATGCGCTACGGGGGAAAGCATCAAGTAGTGTTTTATCTTTCATATTAATTAATGCCTTGGTTAATTTGGTTTTAAAGTCATCGCCCCAATGTTGATTAACATCACCGCGTACAGTCCATTGATAATCAGGGTAGTTTGGCGTTTGCCAAATGATACTAACTTTGCTGGTATCTATTTTTCCTTCGGCTAGTTCTTTTTCCCATACTTGATAATTTAACGCGCCTAGTTGGTAGGCACCACTTTGGACTAAGGCAATCGTGCGAGAGTGGTTGCCAGAAAAACCAACGCGAGAAAATAATTCATCGGGAGATTGTTTGGCGGCTTCACGTAAATAAAATTCGGGCATTAGTCTGCCAGATGTCGAGCTTTTTGAACCGAAGGTGAAGGTTTTTTCTTTGAGTTGCTTGATAAGGTTTTGATCAAGGTTATCTACTTTTGTTAATCCCGTACTGTGATGGGCAATAATATAGCTTTTAAAATATTGATCCTCTTCACCTTGAGCAATGGCTTCAGCGCCAGGAGATAATCGTCTTGCCTGTACGCCAGTTAAACCACCGAACCATGCCAGTTGTACTTGGTTGTTACGAAAAGCGGTAACAGCGGCGGGGTAGGATTTAACCGGGATGTAATTAACGTCAATACCGAGTTGCTCGGATAGATAGTCAGCGACTTTATCAAAGCGTGCACTTAAGCGGGTTTCATCAGCATCGGGAATAGCGGTGAAAGTGAATGTTTGCGCAAAAAGCTGGCTGCAAAAAAAGCTTAAGCCAATGGCTATTAAATATGATTTCATGTGGTGTTAAATCCTAGATGTAAATTTATTGAAATTTTGTATTCAACATTTAGCTGTTGATGGTTGTCGCTAATGCTCAAACCAAAGTGATGTTTATATTTGTATCGGTTTTAGATACTGATGCTCTAGTTGCTGTTTCGCCAATAATAGCCGCGAAAGGGCAATCAGCCTGGCGGAGTTGTTGTATACATTGCTCTGCGATTTCAGCGGGTACCGCCGCCACCAAACCACCTGCTGTTTGCGGGTCAAATAATAGTTGGTAAATGGTTTGTTGATCAAAGTCTTGGTCATTGGCAATGTGTTGCTTGGCGCGCATATTATCGGGCTGTAATGAACTTAACAAGCCGTTTTCAGCACACTCTAAGGCGCCAGTTAATAACGGTAAGGCTTTTGTGTTGAGTTGAACGTCGACGTCACCATTCGATAACATTTCCGCTAAGTGACCGATGAGGCCAAAACCCGTGATGTCAGTGCAGGCGGTGGCTTGATGTTGATGAATAATATGTGCTGCTTGTTGATTGCTAATCAGCATTTGTTCGATGGCTGATTGTATCCAATGGCCTTTAGCTTTGCCCTGCATATTGGCGGCAAATAAGGTTCCGCTACCTAGGGGTTTGGTTAAAATCAATTTCTGTCCGGTTTGTAGATTTGTTTTACTGAGTAGGCTGTTTTTCTCAAGGGTGCCGTTAACGGATAAACCAAAACCTAATTCCGCACCTTCACTGCTATGACCACCGATTAGTGCAGTGTTTTGTTGATTTAGACTTTCTACCGCCCCACGCATCAACTGTTCGAGTGTATCTTCAACAATTGTTTCGCTGCCATAGGGAACAGTTGCAATAGCTAGGGCTGAGTGCGGCGTGCCGCCCATGGCATAGATGTCGCTTAGGCAGTGATTGGTTGCAATACGCCCGAGTAAATAAGGATCGTCAATAAAGGCGCGAAAATAATCAACAGTTTGTAGCCATTGCTTGCCGGCGGGTGGGTTAATGACGGCCGCATCGTCGGGTTGGTCGAGACCAATGCTAATGTCATCATTGGTGATGGGTGAGAGTTTTGCCATTACGCGTTTTAAAACATTGCTGGCAACTTTGGCGCTGCAACCACCACAGCGCATTGCCTGAGTTTTTGAGTCTATGTCAGTTAATGTGTTGTCAGATGATTTTGTCTGCATTGTTGCAGTCATTGCTACGGGCATCGTCGTGGGGCTGTATAACTCAACAAAGCGCTGATCGATGCGGTTTTTCCAGTGCCACATTAATCGTCCTGCCATGCTGAATGTGCCGCGAGAAGCAATGGCTTGTTTGTCGCCGGTCATTAATAAACTTAAAAATTGACGTTGTGGCCGGTAGGCTTTTAGCGGTTGTTGGCGAATCGCACGATGTAGGTTTTCTGCTAACTTTGGCCCAGCACGCACAGCATAAACGCCACTCTTAGGTAGTGGCTGGGTGCTGAAGTGAGCAATATCGCCGGCAGCAAAAACATTCGAATGAGATTCGCTTTGCAAGTATTGGTTAATATCAATGAAGCCTTTATTGTTGCAGGCAAGTCCGGTTTTTTTTAGCCATGGCGAGCTACCGGCATTGATTGCCCATATCACGGTATCTGTTGTATGGCTGTTACCGTTCGCTAAAGTTAGTAGGGTTCGAGTATTGGATTTCTCTGCTTGAGTGACTTTAGATTGGGTTATTAAATGGATGTTTCTCTCTTCAAAAATAGCTAGAAAATGTTTTCTGACGTTGGCGTTGTGTGTCGCCAGTAAAACATCCGGCCCGCAAACTAATTCAAATTGTAGGAAGTCTGAAAGCTGCTGAGATGAGATACCTTGAGATTCAAAATGGTATTGCAGCGCTAATACGACTTCGACGCTGGCAGCACCGCCGCCGACTACTGATATTGTATGGCTGGCTGTTGGCTGCTGTTCGCGCTTATCTTTTAGCTGCTGTTCAAGCGTTGGTAGATAAGCTAAAAAACGATCTATTGGCTTAACGCCTATCCCTATCCCTATCCCTATGCCAGTGCCAGCGCCACTAGTTTCTTTATTGTTAGCCCCTCTGATAGTTGAGAGGTCCGGTTGTGAGCCGACATTAATGGAAAGCCAATCGTAGCGAACCGCTGGCCTATTACTGCATTCAATCGATTGTTGCTCCAGATCGATATCATTTACAGTGCTATGAAACAGCCTGATACCAGCCCACTCACATAAACGTTGCAGATCAATATGGATTTCATCGGGTTGATAGTGGCCGGCAATCATGCCCGGCATCATGCCTGAGTAGGGGGTATGAATATCACGACTGATAACGGTGATGCGCAAGCCGGCAATGGGGTTCATTGCAAAGTGTTTAATAACGGCAAGATGGCTGTGACCGCCACCAATAAGCACTAGATCTGTCGTTAGTGGGGTCGATTGCATGAGTTGGGCTTTAGTGGTTTAGGTATACGCGTTATTGTAACAAGTGTTCGGTTTTGTTATCGATAGAATTTTTAAATATAGACGGTTCTATGCCTACGAACTGTACTATTATATTCATTCATTATTATATTTAATCAGTAAGTGTACCCGATTAATTGTGAGTAAACTGATTAACAAAGCGCTGCGTATAAAGCTTAAGGGCTGTCGTGGTTCGTCTGTGAATTCAGTCATTGAATCCAGCAAAATTTGATTTTACAAAAACTGAACATAAAGCGGAGATAGCCTATGTCTGAGTATATCGCTCCTGTTAAAGAAATGAAGTTTGTATTAAATGAGCTGGCCGGACTTAAGGTTGTTTGTGATCTGCCTTATTTTGAGGATGTTAGCGACGATGTTATTGATCCTGTGCTTGAAGAGGCGGCGAAGTTTTCTAGCGGTGTATTAGCGCCGCTTAATCGTATTGGTGACGTCAACGGCGCTGTTTGTATGGATGATGCGGTGCAGGAAACAGCAGGGTTTGCTGAGGCTTATCAACAGTTTTGTGAGGGCGGTTGGGTAGCTTTGGCATCTAATCCCGAATTTGGCGGTATGGGCTTACCAAGTTGTATCGATATCGCCTGTGGTGAGATGTGGACCTCAGCCAATATTAGTTTTGCCTTGTGTCCGATGTTGGGGCAGGGCGCAACCAGTGCTATTGAATCTCATGCCAGTGATGCACTTAAAAATACCTTTTTAGAAAAAATGATTAGTGGCGAATGGACTGGCACGATGAACTTGACTGAGCCGCAAGCAGGCTCGGATTTAGCGGTGGTTCGGTCGAAAGCTGTGCCAAGTGGCGATCATTATCTTATTAGCGGTACTAAGATTTTCATCACCTGGGGTGATCACCAAATGACTGACAATGTCGTACATTTGGTATTGGCGCGCACCCCAGATGCTCCCGAGGGCGTTAAAGGCATTTCATTGTTTGTCGTACCGAAATTTTTAGTCAATGACGATGGTTCACTCGGCGAGCGCAACGATGCCTATGCCGTATCGGTTGAGCATAAAATGGGTATTCATGCCAGTCCCACTTGTGTGATGAGTTTTGGTGAGAAAAATAATG
>CALBVI010000493.1 GCA_937969395.1 uncultured Spongiibacteraceae bacterium
ACGCTGAAAACGCTCAGAAAAAGGAGATACAAAATTCCCACTAGTATCAAAACCACCTGTTCCTCCGGCGTTTGCACTGCTAAATAATCCACCTGGATTAACGCCCGAACCGTTATCTGCATCACTTAAACCGGTGGTGGCACTGCCATCATTTTGAGCAAATGAACGATCGGCACCGAAGATTGGATCCTGCTGGCTATATTCCAGCGAGAAAATATAATCGCCGCCATCAAATGTAGCGCCATGAGTAAAATCAATACCGAACTCATTGGCATCGCCTTCACTACTAACACCGTAACGCGTGCCAATTTTAGTACCGTCAAAGTCTTCTTTTAATACGATATTAACGACACCGGTCACTGCATCTGCACCGTAAACTGCTGAAGCAGCGCCGGTAACAACATCGATGCGTTCGATAAGGCCTGAAGGGATAGAGTTCAAATCAACTGAAGAGGTGCCGACATCACCTCCAACATGGCGACGGCCATTAACAACGACCAAAGTTCGATTGGAACCTAAGTTCCGTAGATTAACCGTCTGTGTACCCACTCCAAATCCAGAATTTAAAGAGTTGATACTAGAGCCGCCTTCCAGTGAATCACCTAATTGAGGTAACTGGTTTAAAGCATCTGCTGCTGTAAGCGCCCCCGAAGCAAGAAAATCTTCAGAGGTTATTGCACTGATAGGCTGTGCTGAATTTAAATTTGTTTGTATTCTTGAACCTGTTGAAGCGGTAATAACAATTTCTTCAATTACATCTTGGGCATTTACTGATGAACTAAGTACGACCGTAGCTGCTACGAGTTTTATATTATTTGAAATTTTCACTCTAGTATCTCCTCCGACATCTTTTTTAGTAAGTATTGTCAGCTGAGCCCCATTTATATCCGCTACCAGATCGGTTTTGCCGAGTAGTTTTGTTAATCCCTCCTCCAAAGTAAAATGCCCTTTGAGTTCAGGAGTCTCTACGCCCCGCACTTTTTCAAAGGGAATCACTAGAGTAACGTTGACTGTATCTGCAAAGTCTATTAATGAGACATCAGCTGTCTGAGGAGGGATATCAAAGACAAATATTTTGGCCTTCTGTTCATCACTTGCTACAGGTCCTGAACACAAAAAAATCAGGCTAAGTATCAGTAATCGAACTAGAAATAACATTGGCCAAAAACCAATCTTTTTATCCCCCATCACAGCTTTACATTGACTGCTATTAAAGAGACGTCTCAAAAAATATAATCCTCAATTATTATTTTATTAATTTTTTTCCAATTGCTCTAACACTATGTGATTTGATTCCATCCATGTATGACCTATATTAAAATTTTGCTCCAGTGATACCAGCAAGCCATCAACGTCACCCGTTTGAAAAATACCAACAATTAGAATTGGCTTTAGCGCATCACTAGCCATTTCAATTCTAACTTGGGTATACCGCTCAATTTCTAAAAGTGCCTCAGAAAGAGGCTCACCACGAAACACTAACTTTCCACTCTTCCACGAAAGCCGATCTGACAATTCAATATCACTGATTGTTTGCACTTCTGCTTCAACTTTATTATCAGTAAAGACAACCTTCTCCCCTTTACTCACTGAATACTGCTCTTCTTCAGTTAATAATTTTATTGGAGCTTCTGCAGTCTGTATAGGCGTGCTGAACTGATCTACCACAACCCTACCGTCGTCCACGACGACTTCAATGCTATTTTTATCATAGACCGCCACATTAAAAGCGGTCCCTACAGCCCGAACACTTTTATTACCCGCGTTAACAATAAATGGACGGTCGGCATCATGCGTCACATCAAAATGCGCTTCACCCTGTAACAAGTTGATCTGTCGCTTATATTGGCTATAGAAAACCTCGACTTCTGAATTGGTATTCA
Organism: uncultured Spongiibacteraceae bacterium; assembly: GCA_937969395.1. Lineage (GTDB taxonomy): Bacteria > Pseudomonadota > Gammaproteobacteria > Pseudomonadales > Dasaniaceae > Oceanicoccus. The sequence continues at coordinate 1,884 of CALBVI010000493.1, forward strand.
GAGTTATTTGCGAGGCATCAGGAAGACTTACGACAGACTGCTCACCAATAGCTGTTTGATATGAAAAACGAGACATAGAATTAGCGTCAGAAAATTTATCAAAGGGTTCAAATACAATCAACATTAAAAACAACATTGCAGCAAACGCCAACCCACCAAATAATGGCTTGCGAGCTTGAAAGAAGCCCACTGGATTAGATGCGGCTACCTGACCGGCAATTGGGAATAATTCACCTAACTGGTGGAGCCGGTCCATTTCATCCCAAACTTGCGACAAGCCAAGAAGCGCCTGCCTATTAGACTCACTTGACTGAACCCATTCGGAGAGATCCAATTTTTCCTGATCAGTAAGACCTCTATCCAATCTGCTAATCCAAATTGTAGCTTGCTCTTCTGCTTGCCTAGAGGGGGCAAGTGGTACAACTTTACTCATGATTTTAAGCTCCCACCTAATGATTGGTTAGCCCGACGCGACTTAGGCTTAGCAAATGTATCTGGAAGCACACCTTTCTTCCTCATATGATCTGAGCACCTTAACAGGCCCTTAGCAATATGCTTTTCGACAGCGCTTTCCGTTACATTCATATAGGCTGCAATTTCTCTCTGCGAAAATCCGTAAACTTTTTTCAGAATAAATGCTCGGCGGCAGTTTTGTGGCAATGTGCGTAATGCATTGCAAAAATGTTCAAATTTCTTTGATGCTTCCACATCGAGAAAAGTTGAATCAAAACTCGATTCAGCCATAGCGTCAAAATCATGCTCTTCCAAACTTGACGTAAGACGATTATCAGCACGTTTTAAATGGTCGATCGCTAAATGCTTAGCGGTTCGATACATAAAGGACTTAGGGTGATCAATTTCTTGCTTAAGCTCTGCTTGAGCCACTCGAACCCACGTATCTTGGATGATGTCTTCGACATCACTAGGCTGTACAAATCTGGCAAGCATTTTCGCTAGCGCTCGTTTGTAGCCCAAAAATGCCTCCGTGATCTGATCCGACGTTTTTTTTGCCATATATCCCCCACTATTCACCATAGTGACGATCCATCAGTTAAAAATCCTCACCTAAGGTGTTGATTTTTTTCCTCTAAGATTAAAACAGACAAATTCTTAGTGATCTATTTACAGCAAGCTAACCCTGACAATGCGCCTAAAGCTCAGTATATACCCTTCTCCAACAATCTACTTAGTCGCTTACTGGGGAGTGTTTCTATCTGCAGGGTGATTAACACCATCACTCAAAAGCACTTCACTGAGATCAAATGGATTTACACCTTCCAGACATCCAATATTGAAGCCGCATTCAGTTGGGTTTATGCGCCTTTGATGATGCGTATAAATCCCGCAATTTGAGCAGAAATAATGCTTCGCTACCTTGGTATTAAACTCATAGCACTTCAAAAACGCTTCACCCTTAACAATACGAAGGTTTTCTAGCTTGATTGAACCAGCTATTGCACCTTTTCTTCGACAGATTGAACAATTACATCTTCTTGGCTCCTCAATGCCCTCTGGCAGTGAAAGCTCAAGCTCCACTTCACCACAATGGCAGGTAGCATTATGCTTTGGCTTAATTTCGGTATTACCTACTTTCTTAATCATCGACTAGCATCTCCTCGCGTTGCAAAACATTACTACGAATAGAAATTCTAAACCTATGCTGCGAATCATCATAGCTCTGTTGTGAGCACCTCATTGCTGTAACAATAAATAACGTTCTATATTAGCTTTTATTTTTTACCGTACATCAAAGATAATAAATCATAACAATAGCTGCCCTGCATTTATTTTCTACATCTTCTACGTTTACTCGTGATTCAACCGCATACTTAAAATCCTCGCCATTACAATCAAAACAAATAGCTGCACAACTCATTAGATCTATAACATCGTTATGTATATTTTTGTATAAAGCTGGTGATTAGCAGCTTAATCAATTGAATTAATTAGGGTTTTTTAGCTACTGGTTTAAAATTATTAATAAATATACGCTAAAGGGATATACGCCTCTGTGGCGTTGAACTAGCTGTTATGCCGCATGAGGAATCCATGAAAATACGGAGATTTCAACAATCTGATAGAAGTTCTTTGATTGATCTTAGGAATAGTGTTTTTCCTGACGATCCTCCGCACAATGAATCATCAATTGTTATCGAAGCTAAACTTGCCGTCGATGATCTGATATTTGTGGCCGAGCCTGAGGCTAAGCTA
>CALBVI010000494.1 GCA_937969395.1 uncultured Spongiibacteraceae bacterium
CAAATGATAAATTAATACCTATTGCTGCCGTGATGTTGGCTGCATCCTTTTTAGCAAGGTTCACATTAATCGGTATTGATCAAACCACAGAAAACCATAATAACTAAGCCCAAGCCCTGACGTACTTTCTACGTCTTTTTACTGAATACATATCTATTACCCGAAGTGCCTATAACACTTATATCTTGAATTTACAGAATCGTATAAATACCAACTAACTAAAGGGTGTTATAATGCCCGCTTTTTTTCAGTGGCCACGTTTTGTGGTTTTGTGGCGCGATCTCAGAACAACCCCACGAATAATAACAGCGCCGAGCACTATTTAGCAGCCAGCAGCAGCCGTCATTTTAATGGAAAGTACAGCAATGCCCTCCACCCCTAAGCCAAACGATAACAGCAGCAGCCCTACGCTTTTGCTGTTTTTGATATGCATGGGCTCTCTGTTAACGCCATTTTCTATGGCCGCAGTCAATGTTGCCATACCATCTATAGCTGCATCGCTTAATGCAGATGCTGTACTCATCGCACTACTGCCGACAGCATTCTTATTGAGCAATGTTTCAATGATGCTACCGGCAGCCAAGTTAGCCGATAATTTAGGCAGAAAGCGAATATACGCAACAGGGCTGGCAGTAAACGCAACAGGGGCTGTAGGCTCTTTTTTATCGCCCTCAATTGAATGGATTTTATTTTTTCGTTTCATTCAGGGAGCCGGTTCAGCCATGGTCATGGGAACCAGTATGGCGCTCATCACCTCGGTTTATAAAGCCGGCAATAGAGGTTTAGCTCTGGGGTTAAACACAGCTTGTATTTATATCGGGCTAACCGTCGCACCAGCTATTGGAGGCTATATTACTGATAACTATGGCTGGAAGATGGTGCTGTTTATTCCCGCACCACTTGCATGCTTCTTGATTCTCGCTTTATTAACCTGCATTAAAACCGATTGGAAACGATCCACCCACTCTCCTTTTGACTGGTATGGCGCAATTACGTTTGCCTTATGGGCGTTTTCATTAGTTATGGGTATTAGTGGTTTGCCTAAACTTGGAAATATTGTCTGGCTGCTTTTTTCCTTTGCAACACTTGGTTTATTTCTGTGGCATCAATCGCGAACATCGGAACCCTTGATAAAATTAAAACTCTTTAAGCAAAGCCGAACATTCTCCATGTCGTTAGGCACAGCTATGCTTATGTACGCGAGCAATTACCCTATTGGTTTTTTACTAAGTCTTTACCTGCAATATATTAAAGGCATCGAAGCCTTCCAAGCCGGTCAAATCATGCTAACACAAGCCTTGGGCATGGCCTTATTAGCGCCTTTTTCTGGGAAGCTCTCTGACTATGTTGAACCACGCATACTCTCCACCATCGGCTGCTTAATTGTTGCTAGCGGCTTTATGTTTTTATCCCAAATGGATATCGATACCAGCACTAAAAGCATATCAACCTCTTTATTTTGTATTGGTATAGGCTTCGGTTTATTCTCATCACCCAATACCAATGCGATATTAAGCACTGTCGACGTCAATGATAATGGCGTTGCCTCAGCAACGATTAACTTGGCGAGAGTTTCCGGTAACTTAGTTGGAATCAGCTTAGTCAATTTGCTGGTACAGCTTATGATTGGTGGCCAACAAATCAATACCGACAATTACCCTCAGTTACTGGCAACACTGAACTGGGCACTTAGCATCTCATGCTGTTTTGTTATTATCGCCAGTATTTTATCGGCCAGCAGAGGTCGCACTATCTTGAAGCCTCACCCAAAAACCTCAGAACAAACTAGCTAATAGCAATAAAGATTACTGACAAAACAATCATTGTTACACGTCAAAATCTACTAGTAACAATAACAATACCCCTCAGATTCAAAACTCACTAAAGCTACAGTAGCCGAGCCGCTGGTTACAATAAAACCGCCTAAACTGAAAAATAATACCAAGGGAAACCGAATTTCCAGCTACAATGAAGTGACAAACAATAAAATTTATTCAATATTCATAGCTAGAGATAGAAATGTTTCGTGTAACTGTAGTCAACTCAAAGGGCGGATCAGGAAAAACAACACTTGCTACTAATCTAGCCGGCTATTACTCCAGTCATTTTAAAACCGCGTTAATTGACTATGACAGCCAGGGCTCAAGTACCTTTTGGGCAAGCCGCAGACCACAGAATCTAAATAGCGTGCAAACAATCGCAGCCTACAAGCAGGCCATGACTGTAACGCGAAGTTGGTTTTTGAGGCCTGAGCGCTCAACGGAACGCGTTATTATCGATAGCCCCTCAGGCTTGGATGTCGCTCAATTTAAACAGACACTTAATGAGAGTGACGCAATAATCATCCCTGTTTTACCTTCATCAATTGACATACATGCTGTTGCCCATTTTATTGCTGACATACTGCTACAAGGTAAAGTAAAACGTGAGCAAGGCCGTATAGCTGTTATTGCTAATCGTGCTCGCACTAACACCTTGGCTTATCAAAACTTACAACGCTTCTTAAATTC
>CALBVI010000495.1 GCA_937969395.1 uncultured Spongiibacteraceae bacterium
ATATTCTGCTAAGCGTTCTAATACAGTGCCTAAAAAGCCCGCGTGTTCTCCAGCTTTCACCATGGAACAATACATTTCATTAAAGATCTGCGGGAAATCACCTAGGGCATACGCCAAGCTGTGGCCTTCCATAACTCTGGCACGTACTTGCAGCATTAAACTTTTGATTCGAGGTTTTCTTGCCTGCTGCGCAGTCGCGGTCAACGCCTCATCCAATGGCATATTGGATTGCACCAAGGTAGCCATTTGCCGAGTAATTAATGATAAGTCCGACGTGCTGATTCGAGGTTTAAATAATTTACTAAATTTGCCACTGCTACTGGTTGTCGTAGTTTTGTTTTTACTCGTACTGTCTTCACCCGACGAAGTGACCGCGACAGGTTTTAATTGCTTAGAGCGTAGCTGCGAACGAACTTGACGCTCGCTATCGCCTTCAATAACGCCTTTAACAACTTTGCCATTACTATCAAGCGCTTTATAACTATAGGCTGCCATTGATCTTAGGCTGCGGTTACCCGCAACACCTCCGCTACCGTTGTCTCACCTGCCAACACACGGCGACGTCCATCATCTATAATACTGGATGAAGTTTGACGAGCTTGAGTGACCATTTCACTTTCGCTGGCACCTTCATGAATCATCGAACGCATTTGATCATCAATGTCGATCATTTCATAAATGCCAGTACGTCCTCTATAACCCGTATGATTACAATGATCACAACCTTTATTGCGATAAATCATTATCTCTTGCTGCGAATCACTCAGTCCTAGCAATGCCAATTCAGAATCACTCGCCGCATAAGCTTCTTTACAGTGAGCGCATAACACTCTTACTAAGCGCTGCGCCATTACCGCAATAATACTCGACGATAATAAAAACGGTTCAACACCCATGTCTTTTAATCGTGTGATAGCACCAACCGCAGTATTCGTATGCAGCGTTGATAATACCAAGTGACCGGTCAAACTTGCCTGCACAGCGATCTCTGCAGTTTCGGTATCACGAATTTCGCCGACCATCACCACATCAGGATCCTGACGCAAGATAGCTCGTAGACCTCTGGCAAAGGTCATTTCGACTTTTGAGTTAACTTGCGTTTGGCCGATGCCGGGAAGAATATATTCCACCGGATCTTCAATCGTTAAGATATTTCGACTGCTGTCATTGATATGCGTTAAGCCCGCATAAAGTGATGTGGTTTTACCAGAACCGGTAGGACCTGTTACCAAAATAATACCGTGAGCTGTTGTTAAGGCTTTCTTAAATGATTGATCAACCTGCTCGTTCATCTGTAGCTGTTTAAGCTCTAACTGCCCAGCCTGTTTATCTAACAAACGTAATACAACGCGCTCGCCGTGAGCAGAGGGAATCGTCGAGACACGAATATCAACCGCATGCCCCGCTAGACGAATAGAAATACGACCATCTTGTGGCACACGTTTTTCGGCAATATCTAACTTAGCCATAACTTTTAAACGTGACACTAACAGTGGCGCCAACATTCTTTTCGGTGACAGCACTTCTGTTAATACACCATCAACCCGAAATCGCACGGTTAATCGATCTTCAAAGGTTTCTATATGAATATCTGACGCCTGCTCTCTTACTGCCTGAGAAAGTACCGCATTGATTAATCGAATAACGGGGGCGTCATCTTCCGCATCCATCAAATCAGCAGTATCAGGAATTTCGTCAGCGAGGCGTGTGAGGTCAATATCGGATCCCATATCTTCTGCTACTTGCACCGCTTCATTGTTATCTTTTTGGTAGGCGCGGGTTAATCTACGTTGGAATTCTGTTTCAACTAATTCTTCACTGGTGAATGCCTGACCTAGGCCACGATTTAATTCTGTCAGTACCGATAGTTTTAAACCCGCGCGATAAAAGATATGTGGTTTATCTTCTCGCCAGTCCAATAACACACCATGAGTTTGCGCGAAGGTAAAAGGCAGCGAACGTTGCTTTGGCTCTTCATCGACAACGTCAGCAGATGCATCTATCACGTCAGTATCTATAGCAGTAACGTCGATATCTACATCTCGATTTTGATTGTTATTTTCCAAAGTGTTATTCACCAACGTCATAATGCACCAAGCTTATAAATCACTGAACTTATAAAGAAGAAGGCTGAGTTTCTTGTACTGAAATCACAGCTTCGCGTTCGTCTTTCATTGCTTGAAGTATTTTTAATTGCTCTTCCCACTCAGGTAACAGAGGTAAACTCTCATCTTCAACAAAACGCACGCCGTCCTCTTGCTCTTCTAATTGCGCCTGACGAATCAATTTATATTTTTCAGCGGTAACAAGATCCATTTCACGATTATCACGAACAATGGTCGGTTTAATAAAAACCAGCAGATGCTTTTTGCCGATGGTGACAGCAGTACTTCTAAACAAAGCACCAAAGAAAGGAATGTCGCCTAACAGCGGTACTTTCTGTTCTTCTTCAGTCACATCATCTTCAATCAAACCACCAAGAACAATCATCTGACCATTATTAGCCAACACCTTGGTCGTAATTTTTCGCTCACTGGTGATCAAATTACTATTAACTGCTGCGGTCCCGGTAACATTAGAAACTTCTTGATCGATCGATAGAATTAACGAATCACCTTCATTAATTTGCGGCGTAACAGTTAAGGTAATACCAACATTTTCACGTTCAACGGTCTGAAAAGGATTGTCAGGGTTTGACGATGTAGAATTTGTTGAGGTGTAAGAACCGGTAACAAAGGGAATACTCTCACCAACAACAATCGATGCTTCTTCATTATCTAGCGTTAACAAAGAAGGTGTGGATAAAATATTCGCCCGAGTATTTTGCTGCAAGGCATTAAGCACAACATTAAAGCCGTAGTCATCGTCAACAGCACCAAAGCCAAACACTTGTCCAGTTACTGCAGACATCGCGGAAGCAAGACCTGTTTGATCAAAATCGTTGTCATCAGTAAATGCTGAAGCGGCAATGCTTCCTGCTAAACCAGAACGATTGGAAGAACCATACGCACCATCCTGAGTAGTGAACAACCACTCAACACCTAAATCGTTATCATCCGAATCACTAATTTCAACAATAATCGCCTCTACCAATACCTGCGCACGACGAATATCTAAACGATCAATAACTGACAACAACGATTGCATTACGTCAGCTTCAGCAGTAATAATTAAAGAGTTAGTACCTTCATCAGACTCTATCGTAGTCGATGTATTATTAGCCGTCGTGGTCGTTTTGGTCCCCTGCCTCGCAGCTTGTTCCATATTGCCAACGACTTTACTTAAGACTTCAGATAAATTTTTTGCTTCGGCATATTTCAAATAGATAACTTGTACATTGCCGCTCTGCGTTGTTAATGGCGTATCCAAATGCTCAATTAATGTTTTAATACGAACTCGCTCTACTTCATCGCCACTCACTAATACGCTATTCGTTCTGCTATCTGCGACTAAAAATAACTGCTTCGTTTCCGATTGACCTTTTGCCTCTTCAACTTTTTGTAATTGCTCTAACATGCGAACAATTTCTTCAGCTGAGGCGTGTTTTAGAGGAACAATATCGGTTTTCGATACCGCTGATAAATCGATGTTTTTGATAACCTCACGAATACGGGCAATATTGACAGCCGTATCAGAAATAATAATTGCATTGCTAGGCGCATAGGCAGCCATGTGTGCTTGTTGTGGCGCTAACGGCCTTAATACAGGAATTAATTTTGCCGCGGAAATATTCTCTAGCTGTATAACCTGAGTAATAACAGCATTGCCGCTTTGAATGGAATCACCGGTAACGACATC